>JBBQLF010000006.1:0-23319 GCA_038327695.1 Bryobacterales bacterium | reverse complement strand
GAGAAACGACCCACCTCTGCTCGCCAAAACTGACCCACTCAGGCCGCTGCCCCACAGGGCGTTTCGGCTGGCCGCGCCACGCGGCATTCGCCGCGGATGATAATGCCACACAAACTGGTTACAGGAAACAAGAGACTTACGTGCCAGCGGCGCGGATGATGTCGCCAGCCCCGCGCCACGCCACGTGGCAGAACCTGTTTTCGGCGTGGGCAACTCTAAATGAGCAGAGGTGGGTCATTTCTCGTGAGCGCCGAGGCCTCATGGGCGGGCATGCTTCCCAGAACGCCGTTTCGGACCCGCGGCGCCGATGCCGATAACGATAACGATACACTACGCCGTTACTCCGGTGGAATCCGTGAAGTCAGACGGTTTCGAACAAGGTCTTGGCCAGCCCAGATTGACGAAGGATGCTGAGGAGGGTGCCCCGCCGCACCGGGTCATGAAGTGGGACAGGGACCGTGATCGTTGTGCCTTCAGCCCGCTTCTGCATGATCCGGTGGCTGCCACGTTGGCGGACGGCGGCGTATCCGTGCAGTTCGAGAATCTGACAAATCTCAGAGCCTGAGAGGACTCGCAGCCTACCCAACCGGGATCTCGACCTGGGTCACGAATACTTCACTATGGAAACGCCTGGACACCTCAGAAGGGGATGCCGCCTCGAAGAAAAGGGTGAGTGCCTCGACCAGGTTCGCCCGGGCCTCTTCGATCGACTCGCCTTGACTGGCAATGTCCAGTTCCGGGCACAACGCGACGAATCCATCTTCTTCGCGTTCAATGATTGCGGTCATCTGTCGAGCTGTTCGCATATCTCCAGTTTATCGCCACTCGCGATACATTTGAGCCCAGCAAGAATAGTGATCACCGCGAGTGCCGGCATCGGGATTCAAAATTCGGGGCAACTGTGTAAGAACCGCCTCTACAATCCGCGATACCCCGCCGCCGCCACCCCACGAGCGGCTTCAATCTGCTCCGCCCCAACCGGTTCGTCATCTACAATCCGCGATACCCCGCCGCCGCTACCCCCACCCTTAACGCCTCTGGATACATTGGCATACCCCTCCCCATTCCAGGAACTGTAGCCTGCCCGTTCCGGCTTCACCCCCCCACTCCCGGCCCGCCGGAATGCCGCCTCGTCAGGCCCGGCACTCTCTCCTGCTCCGCAAACGGCAATGATCCTCAGTCGTGACGCAATGCCGTCATCGGATCCACCCGCGCCGCCCGCCTTGCCGGTACCCAGGACGCGAAGAACGCAATCACAGCCAGGAACGCGGGCACCCCCGTAAACGTCGCCACGTCGTGCGGCTTCACCCCGTACAGAATCCCCGCCGCCAGCTTCGCCGACGCCAGCGCGGCAGCCAGCCCCAACACCATCGCAATCCCCGTCAATACCAGTCCCTGCCGCACAACCATCCTCTGCACGCCGCCCACCTCGGCTCCCAGCGCGATCCGGATTCCAATCTCCCGCGTCCGCCGGCTCACCGAGTAGCTCATCACGCCGTACAAGCCGATCGCCGCCAACAACAGCCCCACGCCGCCAAATACGCCAAACAACGTCCCTGCCAGCCGGGGTAGGAACAACGCATTCTTCAAGTGCTCCTCCATCGTCTCGGCGCTGAAGATCGCCAGTCCCGCATCCATCTGCTGGATCTCCCGCCGCACCATCGTCGCCACGTCCCCGCCCCCCCGCACCAGCAGCGTGTACCCCATGAACGAAGGCTCCCGGCCTACCTCCTGCGTCAGTGACCGGTAGAGCATCGACTTCTGACCCTCGCCCAGCGTCCGCGACTTCGCGTTCTTCACCACGCCGATCACCTCGTACGCCGCCCCACCGCCCGTCACCCTCTGCCCGATCGGATTCCCACCCCCCAGGATCTTCTGCACGAACGCCTCGTTCACCACGGCTACCTTCTGCGACGCGGCCGTCTCCCCGCCAAAGTCCCGCCCCGCCACCCGCCCAATCCCCAGCGTCGTGAAATACCCGCTCGATACCATGTAGAAATCGGCCTGTTGCCGCTCAGCGCCCTCCACCTTGGGCGCGCCCTCCTGCGTCATCGTCGACGTCGATCCGCCAATCGACAACGGCACGAAATCCGTCACTGCCACCGACTGCACACCTGGAAGCCGCGCCACCCTCTCCCGTATCGAGTCCAGAAACTGTGTGGTCCGCTCCGGCGAATACCCATGCAGCGCCGGATCCACCGCCATCATCGTGATGCCATCGCCCCGGAATCCGATATCGATCCCCGCCGCGCTCTGCAGACTCCGCAGGAACAGCCCGGTCGCACACAGCAGCGTCAGCGACATCGCCACCTGCGCCACCACCAGCACGTTCCGTAGCGTCCACTTCCGCCCCGGCCTGGACAGCACGTCCTCGCCCTTCAGCGCCGCCGTCAAAATCGGCCGCGACGCCGCCAGCGCCGGAGCCAACCCGAATACCAGCCCCGTCCCCAGGCTCAACAGAAACGCATACCCCAAAACCCTCCAATCGACGCCCACACGCAAGTCCAGCGGAAACGGAATCGGTAGCCGGAAGCTCGATAGCGCCTGCGTCGCCCACACCGAAAGCACCACGCCAAGTAGCCCGCCGGCCAGGGACAAAATCACGCTCTCCGTCAACATCTGGCGCATCAACTGCCACCGCGTCGCCCCCATCGCCAGCCGCACGGCCATCTCCCTCTGCCGCGCCGACGCCTGCGCCAGCAACAGATTGGCGACATTGGCGCAGGCAATCAGCAGTACCAGCAACACCACCACGCTCAACGCCCCCAGAAACATCAGCACCGCGCTCTTCATCTTCGGATGCACCGCCCCGGCCTCTACCATCTTGAACGCCAGGTCCTTCTCGCTCTCAGGGTGCGCCGTGGCCAGCCTCCGCGCCAGCACCTTCAGTTCCGCCTCAGCCTGTTCCTTCGACACGCCTGGCTTGATCCGCGCCGCCACCTCCAACCACGAATGAGTGCGCTCCGTGCGGTTGCCCAGCTTCGGCATCAACTGCTCCGTCATCCCCAGCGGAACCCACATCTCCGTTTCAAGACCCAAATCCAATCCACGATACCCGGCCGCCGCCACCCCTACCACCGTGAGCGGCCGGCCCGACACCGGCACCGCCTGCCCCACGATCCCCTTGTCCCCGCCGAACCGCCGCTGCCATAGCGCGTGGCTCAGCACTACCATCGGCAGCCTCTCCTCTTCCGCCGCAAACCCACGCCCCACTGCCATTCGCACTTGCGTCGTCTGGAAGTAGTCCGCCGAAACCAGTTGCCCCCACAGCCGTTCCGGCTCACCCTTGCCCCCAATCGATGCCGGCAAAAGCGGGAAGTACGCAGAAACGGAGGAAAACGACCGCATCTGTGCCCGCACGTCCTCAAACTGCGGAGACGAGAAGCCCGAGCAGCAGTCCCCGCTCTGCTTCATCGTGTAGAGGGTCACCAGCGTCCCAGGATCTCCCACCGGCGCCGGCCGCAGCACAAACGCGCTCACCATCGAGAAAATGGTGGCGTTGGCGGCGATCCCCAGCCCGATCGACACCACCGCCGCCGCCGTAAATCCAGGTGACTTCATCAACCGCCGGAAGGCGTATGTCAGATTCTGTGTCAGGGCTGCCATGGAAATTCCTCTATGGCACAAACGCGCCAGGCACCCCAAATGTTCAGCCAAAGACCGATCTACCGCGTCGGGACGTCGTCGAGCACCCGCTCCTCGATATCAAACTCACGTTCCAGGTACGCCACCGGCGCCCAGGATTCGTACGTGATGCGGCCGCCGGCCAGCCCATCCACCACGGCCATCTTCCCGGAATAGTCGGGCCGCTCGATCACCGCCACCGCACCCCGCAATGGAGCCACGGAGAACTCGAACGGAAACGGAGACAGGCTCGATAGCGCCGCCAGCACCGCCCACGGCCCGCCTTGTTCCGTGTCTTTGGCCTGAAACGTCACGCGCGTCTCCGTCGGTGTCCGGAACGGAGTCAGGCAGTAAAAGACCGGAATCCGGTCAAGATTGGCCTCACAGATACCCACACCCGGCACTATCTGGCGCTGCTTTTCGTATGAGAACTCCTGTTTGGCCCTTGGCGCCAGCAGCGCCAGATACACGCGGCCCCGCAACCGGATCGGATCGTTGTTGCGCATCGGGTCATCACGCCTCCTCATCTTCACGGTCAAACCGTAGCTCGCACCACCCTCCGGCGGTTGCGGGCCCCGGAACCGCTGGCCCCGATACGTCTCACCTGCCGTGCCCGCACTCGCCGTCACCCGCAGCACCCGCAATTTGTACCCCGCCGGCGCGCCCGTCACCTCCAACGGGAAATGCACCTCCACGTTGCTCCCAGTGTCAAATCGACCGAGTCGGGGGGACAGCCGGTTCTCGGCCAAACGCACCAGGATCCGGCCCGCATCCACCTCTTCTGTCGCAAATAGCCGCTGGCAGAAGAACGCCGCCCGCCACGGCAACACCAGCGGCACACACACCGCCGCCACCGCACCCGCCACCGCCAGCACCCTCGCCGCCACCGTCCATCGCCGGCTGTATTGCAGCCACACCACCACGGCGGCGAAGACGGCTCCCAGTGCCGCCGCCAATCCCAAGGGTACCCAATCCACGCCG
This sequence comes from Bryobacterales bacterium, assembly GCA_038327695.1. Classification (GTDB taxonomy): domain Bacteria; phylum Acidobacteriota; class Terriglobia; order Bryobacterales; family Bryobacteraceae; genus Paludibaculum. The sequence continues at coordinate 18,714 of JBBQLF010000006.1, read as the reverse complement.
ATCCACTCGGAGCCCTGGCGGGCCGTCAGGGCGGCTGCAAAGGCCAATCCCAGCACGCCCATCAGCGCCTGTGGAATCGTCCGCGTCACCACGCCCAGCGCCGCCGCCGGCAGTAGAAATACCCCGCACACCGCCGCCAGCGACCACGCCAACCCCGGCAGATACTCCAGCACGGGGAACCCGTTCGCGGCCACCACAATGGAATCGCGGATCGCCAGCGGCGCCACTATAAACAGCAACACGAACAGCGCCTTGGCGGCCCCGAGTTGCCATCGCCGCACCGGCCGCGTCAGCCAATCGTGCTCCGTCCCCACCAACCCGTCCCTCTGGACCACTCGCAAGACCAGCAGAATCCACGCGAACACCAACGCCGGCTGGGACCAGAATTGACCCAGATCTTTCATGCTCGTGAACCGCCCCGGAAGCTCCAGTGCCACGGTCATCAGCGTCAGCGCCACCGTCGCCACGATCTCCCACCGCAGTCCCCTGATGTCTTTGCTCAGAATATGCAGCACCATCTTCATCGCCCAGGTCCCCCAGTCACGTAGTCCCCGAGCCGCTTCATGTTCACCGTGAAACTCCGTTCTACATACGCCACTGGCGTCCAGGTCTCAATAGTGAACCGGCTCCCATTTGGCGATGCCCCGTACCCAAAGTGCCGCAAATTCACGTACGTACCGGCCACGGGCGGCAAAGTCAGCACAGATGGCATCGGCGAATAGCCGCTCGGCCCGGAAAACGAGTCCTGCGCCAATGCCTTCGTGCCCGTCTTCAGAACCACAGAGCTGAGCGCGGGCACTCGGAAGGGAGCGCGGCAGAAGACGCTCGCCCAGGGCCGTCCCTGGTTCTCGTCAAACCTCGTCTGGCAGATGCCCAGACCCGCCACCCTCACAGATTCCTCCTTCGCATCGATTTCCTGGCGCGTCTGGCGAACCAGAATTGCCAACCACACCGTTGCGTGCATCCGCGCAGGCGAGTCCCTGTGTCCGGTTTGTTCCAGGAACAACGAGTCGTCCCACGCAAACGCGTCCGTTTCCACCCGCTCGCCGTCCACGTCGATTGTCACCCGGCCCCGAACCACCTGCGCCCTGTAACCGTCCGGCAAGCCGAGCGCCGTTATCGATAGCCGCGGCCGAACCGAGGAAGCCGATTTGTCGCCAAGCCGTGGCACCACCGTGATTCCGTCCATCCTCTGTTTCGCAAATAACTGCTGCACGCCGAAGCCCAGAGTCCACGGCATCAGGCACGTGGTCAACACCACCAAGCCCGTTCCCCCAGTCACCAACACTCTGGCAGCCGTCGTCCGGTGCTTCGCATATTGCAGAGCGAGGACGCCGGCCGCCACCCCAGATCCAGCCAAGCCCATCCACCCACCCCGAACCCAATCCACGCCGCCCCAAGGCGTCTGCATCGAATAGACAACGCCCACGCTCACCACCACGGCAATTGCCGCTCCCACCGCCGCCAGAAGCGCCTGCGGCACGGTCCGTGTGATCGCGCCCATCGCCGCCGCCGGCAGCAGAATCACCAGACTCAACCAAAATGATTTCCACAGCAAACCCGGCACGTAGTCCAGCGGAGCGAAGCCATTGCCCATCAGAACCATCACATCCCCCACCACCATCGGAACCCAGATGAACAGAGCCACAAACAGCACCTTCGCCAGCACCAGGTCCCGGCGCCGGATCGGCCTCGTCCGCCAATCGTGCTCCGTCCCCACCAACGCATCGGCCTGCACCAGTTGCACCACCAGCAAAACCCACGCCACCACAGCCAGCGGCTGCGACCTCTCCCGCGCTGCCTGCAGTGCAGGGTTGGGCGCATAGAGCTGAAGCAGAGCCATCCCCAACGTCACGGCGACGGTCACGGTCAACTCCCACCGCAGCCCCCGAATGTCCTTGATCAGAATGTGCAGGGCTTGGCTCATCGCCGCCCCCGCTTCGCCAGTGCCACGAAGATCGCCCGCAGCGCCATCGGCCGTATCTCCACCCCACGCACCGCCCCAAACACAGCACGGACTTTGGCCGCCGTCCCCTCCGGCTCAAACGCCGTCTCCACAAACCGCACCACCAAGGCCGCCCGCTCCGCCGGCATCCAACCCGCCGGCCAAGGCGCAGGCAGGTCCGATTCCGTCTCCAGGGTCACCTCCACCTCCCGGAAACGGGCTGTCAACGCCGTCATCTCCTCCGAAAACTGCAGTTTTCTGCCCTCTAAGTACCCAAAATGACTCGAAAACGACTCAATTTCTGCCAGATCGTGCGACGAAATGAGGATTGTCGTCTCATCGGCCCGCTCCAACATGCCCTGAATCAGGTCATCCCGCACCAGCGCGTCCAACCCGCTGAACGGCTCATCCAGCACCAAAATCCTCGGATGAAACGCCAGCGCGCTCGCCAGCGCCGCCTTCAGCCGCATTCCACGCGACAGTTCTTTCAACTTGCGTTCAGCCGGAAGATCAAACTGCCGCAGCAGTTCCGCCGCCAGCGCATCGTCCCAAGTGGGGTAAAACGGCTTCAAATAGTCCAAAAACTCGCTCACACGCATCCATCCGGGTAGCTTCTGGTTCTCGGAAACATACCCGATCCGAGCAAAATCCGCCGCCCCCAGGCGCCGCGAATCCACGCCCAGCACCTCAGACCGGCCCGCCGTTGGCGCGATCAGGTTCAGCAGCGTGTGGATGGTCGTCGTTTTCCCGGCCCCGTTTGGCCCCACCAACGCGTAGATGGCCCCTTCCGGCACATCCATGCAGAGCCCGTCCAACACCGGCGTCCGGCCGTATCGCTTCACCAGATTCTCAGTTCGTATCGCAGCCGTCATAGCCCTAAAACCCTCCAGTGTTCCGCCAGCGCTTCAGTCAGATCCTCCAACTCCAGTCCCAGCCGGCGAGCCGAAACCACCAGTTGCTCCAATTCCGTGCCGAGCAACTGCCGCCGGTCCGCGCGGCTCCCTGGCCGGGGCGGCGCGACAAACGCCCCGATTCCGGGGCGGACTTCCAGCAGGCCCTCGTTGATGAGGTGCGTCACTACCTTGTGTGCGGTGTTTGGGTTGATTTTCAGTTCGCGGCTCAGTACGCGGACGGAGGGAAACGGGTCGCCCGGCCGCATCTGGCCGGAAACCACAGCCTTGCGCGCGGCATATACCACCTGCTCAAACAGCGGAATGCCGGGCTGAAATGTTAGCCGTATCGGAATCACAACTGTACTATGACACGTAGTACAGTGGGCGTCAAGAAGAATCCGCACCGCGCCTGGAACTCTTCAGCGTCCAAACCGTGGCCCGCTGCATCTGACAAGTGCGAAGGAATTCTTGTCAGGGTAGAATGTGTCTAAGGGATACCCCGTCTGGGCACTGCCAAATTGATCGTTATATGACACCTGTCTGGCTGCACCGAATCACGGTTCTGCTGGCTGCCTCCACGTTCTCGCTAATTGTGGCAGGCGGCATAACTGTTAGCAAACAAACGCAGTCTGGCCTGTCTTCCGACCACCTGATCCTGAGCGCACTGGTTACCATCGGCACCCTCGCCACAGCCTGGGGGCTCTATGTTTACGATGCCCGCCCATGGATGAAGCGTCTGGGTCTCATCGCCGTGCTGGCCGTCGCCGGCCTGGCGGCGCTTGGCGTTTCGGCGTCGCCCGTGCTCCGCATCATCCACGCCTGCGCCGCCCAGTCCTTTCTGGCGCTCACCTTTCTGCTGGCCCTGTTCACCTCGAAAACCTGGACCGCCAGCCCGCTCGCCCTGCCGGACGGCGGCTGGCCCTCCCTCCGCTCGCTCGCCTGGATCACACCGGGCGTCGTCCTAGTCCAGGTGGCCCTGGGCGCTTCTTACCGGCACAAGCTGCTCAGCGTCGTCCCCCACATCATCTGGGCCTTCGCCGCCGCCATCATTGTCATGATGCTGGCCACCTTCGTCGTCACACTCACCCAAGCCAGCCGCCCCATGCGCCACACGGCCATCTGGCTCCTGGCGCTGGTTGGTCTACAGGTGATGCTCGGCATCGCCGCCTTCGTCCTGCGCCTCAACAGCACCGGGCCCTCTGATCTATGGATGATCGTAACCACGGTCACGCACGCCGCCACCGGCTCGCTGGTCCTCGGCTGCACCACGCTGCTCGCCGCGCACATCCTCCGCAACCTCGTAGCCACTACCTCACCATCGCATTCGGAATTGATATCGTCAGGTCGTCCCTCATGAAGCACTATTTGGCACTCACCAAGCCCCGCATCACCTGGCTCATCCTCATGAGTACAGGCATCGGCTACTTCTTCGGCCATCAGGGCCCGGTCGATTTCGTTCTGCTCTTCCACTGCCTCCTGGGCACGGCGCTCATCGCCAGCGGCACGGCCACCCTGAACCAGTGGTACGAACGCGAAGCCGATTCGCGCATGAAACGCACCAACCAGCGGCCCATCCCGGCCGGTAAGGTCGGCGCCCGCAGCGCTCTCCTGTTCGGTATCGCCCTCCTGGTGGCCGGCGAGCTCCAGCTCGGCCTCGGAGTCAATCCGCTCACGGCCTGGCTGGGTCTTTTTACCATCGCCAGCTACCTACTGCTCTACACGCCTATGAAGCAGCGCACGTGGTGGTCTACTACGGTCGGCGCCTTTCCCGGAGCGATGCCCCCACTGCTAGGCTTCGCCGCCGCGCGGGGCGTTCTTACCATCGAGGCCTGGATCCTGTTCGCCATCATCTTCCTGTGGCAGTTTCCGCATTTCTACGCCATCGCCTGGATGTACAAAGAGGATTACGCGAAGGCTGGTATCCAGATGTTGCCTGTGGTGGAGCCGGACGGCGCCTCCACATCGCGCCAGATCATGGCCTTCGCAATCCTGCTCATCCCCATCAGCCTAGCCCCCAGTTTCTTCCAGATGACCGGTAACTGGTATCTGGCCGCAGCCTTGATCCTGGGCGGCCTGTTCCTGAAATCCGCCGCCACGCTGAGCCGCAACCGCACCGCCGTCAACGCCCGGGGCGTTCTCAAAGCCAGCGTGATGTATCTGCCGCTGCTCTACCTGGCGCTCATTCTGGACAGCCGCAGCCTCTGGTCATGAAACGGACTGCACTGCTGCTGGCCGGCCTAAGCCTTGCGCTGACGGGTTGCCTGACGTCAGGATTGCCCACATTTGCTGACGTTCCGCCTTTCACGCTCACCGCCCAGGACGGCCGCGAGTTCCGCAGCGCGGAAGCCCTCAAGGACAAGGTTTGGGTGGCCTCCTTCTTCTTCACCACCTGCAACGGGCCCTGCCCGCGGATGTCCGCCCAGATGAAGAGGATCCAGCAGGCCACTGAAGCCACTCCGGACGTCCAACTTGTCTCCTTCACCGTCGATCCTGCCAATGACACGCCCGAAGTTCTCGCGGCTTACGCGCAACGATTTCGGGCCGACCCGGCCCGCTGGCACTTCCTGACCGGCCCGCCAGCCGCTCTACAAGCCCTGAGCAAAGACGTCTTCCAACTGGGAGACATCGGCGTCAAGCTCGACCACAGCACCCGTTTCCTGCTGATCGACCGCAAGGGCCGCCTCCGCGGCTATTACGACACCACCGACGCCACCACCATCGAGCAACTCACCGCGGATATTGCCAAACTCAGGAAAGAGGTCCTCTGACGCCGCATGGAAATCCGTGACCTGCCCGCGCTGAACGCCGCCCTCAACACCACCGCCACCCTCCTCCTCCTCTGGGGTTTCGCCCTCATCCGCCAGCGCAAGTTTGAGGCGCACAAGAAGGTGATGCTCGCCGCCTTCACCACCTCCATTCTGTTTCTGGTCAGCTACCTGATCTACCACTACAACGTGGGCTCGGTGAAGTTCCTGAAGACCGGCCCCATCCGCATGGTCTACTTCACCATTCTCCTCACGCACACCATCCTGGCTGCCGCCGTCGCCCCTATGGCTGCCGTCACGCTCTATCGAGCCTGGACCGGCCAGCTCCAGCGCCATCGCAAGCTCGCGCGTATCACGCTGCCCATCTGGCTTTACGTCAGTGTCACAGGCGTGGCCGTTTACTGGATGCTCTACCAACTGTGACTTCCGGCCAGCGCCTCATCGAACTCCTGGCGCCGAAGCCCGGTGAACGCGTTCTCGACGCCGGGTGTGGAATCGGCGACCTCACTGCTCAGCTCGCCGCCTCCGGCGCTCAAGTCACAGGACTCGACCACTCCGCTGTCCTGCTCGAGCAGGCCCGCCACCGCTACCCGCAAATCGCCTGGTTCCAGGCCGATTTCCTCGAAACGGCGCCGTCCCCGGCCTACGACGCGGTATTCTCGCACGCCGCTCTGCACTGGATCGGCGACTACCCCGAAACCGCCCGCCGCCTCTACGCCTGGCTCCGCCCCGGGGGCCGAATTGCCATCACTGCCGGCGGCGTCACACCCGCCCTCGCTATGATGGAATCCGGTCTGCCCCCGGCAGCGGCGTTGGAAGCCATTCTACTCGCTGCCGGGTTTGAAGCCGTCCGAGTGATCAGCGAGCCCGGTCTCCTGTTGGCCACCGCAAGCCGCCCTGTATAGCCCATGTTTCCTAAAGTCCTCAGCTTCGGCACTTTTTTCCTGCCCACCTACGGGCTGCTGGTGGCGCTCGGCTTTCTGGCCGGCATCGCGATTGTCACCCGTCTGGCCCGCCGCGCCGGTCTCGACATCGAGAAGGTCACGAACCTCGCCGTTTACTGCGCGCTGGCCGGCCTGGCGGGCGCCAAGCTCCTGATGTTCGTGATGGACTTCGATTACTACTGGCGCAACCCGGGCCACATGTTCTCGTTCGACACGCTGCTGTCGGCCGGCGTGTACTATGGCGGGTTCCTGGGCGCCCTCGGCTTCGCCTGGATCTATATGAAACGCCAGGGCCTGCCTTGGCTGAAGACCGCCGATATCTTTGCCCCCGGCGTGGCGCTGGGCCACGCCATCGGCCGCCTCGGCTGCTTCGCCGCCGGCTGCTGTTGGGGCTCCCTTTGCGACCGTCCGTGGGCCGTCACGTTTTCCAGCGCCGGCGCGCACGAACTCACCGGTGTCCCGCTCGGCATCCCGCTCCACCCGGCGCAACTCTACGAATCGGCCGCCACGGCGATGATCGCGGCCTGGCTCTACCGGCGCAGCCTCCAACCCCACCGCCCCGGCCTCGTGCTGGGCCAGTATCTCCTGCTCTATTCCATCGCCCGCTTCGCCATTGAGTTCTTCCGCAACCATGAGCAGGCCTTCCCGCTCGCGATTCTGCCATTCACCTGGACTCAGTGGATCGCCCTGGCGCTCGGCGTCGCCGGCGCAGCACTGCTGAAGCGAAAGCCCTAGGCCAAACTCAGCCTTTTCCCCAATCGAGTTTTCTGCGGGCACCGCCGATCATTCAGGTACGAGGAGATTTACCTCTATGCCCAACCGTACCCAAAGAACGGATCAGCGCCGCCGCGGCAACGCCATGGTCGAGGCCAGCCTGGTACTTCTCCCATTCATGGCACTGGTGCTGGGCATCACCGAGTATTCGATGGCCTTGTTCGTGCGCACCACCATGCAGCATTCGGTCCGCGAAGGCGCGCGCTATGCGGTCACGTTTCGAACGATGACCGGCATGTGCCAGGACGCGTCCATCAAGGAGATCGTGCGCCAGAACTCCATGGGTTTCCTGAAGCCCGCCGATCTCACCAACAGCGTCGTGATTCGTTATTACCGGCCGGACACTATGGCCACCACCAACTTGAACTCGCCGAACAATCTTGTGGAGGTCTCCGTGGAGAACTACCAGTGGAGGTGGATCGCGCCGTTGTGGCGGAGCGCCGCACCTTTGGCCGTGGTGGCCCGCGCGCTGGACCGCATGGAGGGTCTGCCGGGCGGAACGACGACACCGCCTTGCCGGTAACGGGAGTATCCAGCATGAGATCCACACCCACACAAAAGCGCCGGCCACAGCGTGGCAACGCCATTCTGGAATTCGCTATCGTCAGCGTCTTTCTGACGCCGTTGCTGCTCGGCGCCGTTTCTCTGGGGCTCAACCTCTCCCGCACCATCCAGGTCGCCCAGGTTGTCAGAAGCGCGGGCAACCTGTATGCGCGCTGGGTGGACTTTAGTCTTCCGTCCAACCGGCAGTTGCTGGTGCGCCTGGCGCAGGGTCTCGGCATGACGGAGACCGGCGGCAATGGAGTGGTGATCCTGTCCAAGGTCACCTACATCGCAGATGCGGATTGTACCGGGGCCGGCCTCACTCTGGCCCAGTGCATCAACAGAAACCAGTACGTCATCATGAACAGGCTTGTCATTGGCAATGAGTCTTTCCATTCCAGCGCCATCGGAGCACCTTCGGGCATGGCCAGCGACGGCGACATCTCCGACTACCTCACCAATAGCTCCACGCGCGCCACCAACTTCGGCAACATCCTCACGCTGCAATCCGGCCAGTTTGCTTTCGTAGCCGAGGGCTTTTTCAACGGCATCAGTTGGGGCGTGTCCAGCTACAACGTCGGCAATCAAATGAGCGCAAGATCCATTTTCTAGGGGCGCGGGCTATGAATTCACAACGACTTGACCCCAATCTGGGGAAACCGGCAAAGAAGGGCATCGTCCTTCCTCTCACCGCCGTCCTCCTTGTCCTGCTCATCCCGGTTGTCGGCCTGGCAGTCGACGCTTCCGTACTCTACGTGCTGAAAGCCCGGCTCGCCAGCGCCGCCGACGCCGCCGCCATCGCCGCGGCGCGCACGCTCAATGTGGGCCTGACCCTTGCGGATCAGGAAGTGGCCGCACGGACGCGGGCGCAAGCATTCTTCAACGCCAATTTTGCGCCAGGCAGTTGGGCCACCAAGAACCAGACCGTCACGGTGACAATCGCCGAGACCGGATTCCGCACAAGGACTGTCAAGGTCAACGCCTATTTTGACGCGCCCCAGTACTTCATCCGCTTCCTGGGCTTCAACTTCACCCGGGTCCGTGGCGAAGGGACGGCTTCACGCCGCGACGTGAACCTCATCCTCGTACTGGACCGTTCCGGTTCGATGAACACCGGAAGCGCCTGCACCACCATGAGGGCTTCGGCCACCAACTTCGTCAACATGTTCTCCGAGGGGCGCGACCGGATTGGGTTGATCACCTTCGGGGGTTCATATTACCTCAATTTCCCGCCGTCGCAGACCTTCAAGACCGGATCCCCCAGCGCTCTGACACGCATCGCCGAGATCACCTGCAACGGGGGCACTGCCACCGGAACGGCAATCTCGAAGGCCTACACCAAGTTGCAGGAGATCAATGAGCCCGGGGCGCTCAACCTGATTGTGCTGTTCACTGACGGCTATGCCAACATGGTGACCGCCAACTATCCAATCCGCACGAGGTCCGACACCCGCTACGGCTTCAGCGGCGGCCCGTCCGGCTGCACCAGCACCGGCAGCACTTGCACGATGCTGCCAAGTACGTGCACCGATGCGCAGGGGGACAAGTATGATCGCAACTACAACCAGTCCTCGGCCACATACTCCGCACCAAACTGGAACCCGAACTATGCGCCAACTCCGATACTGGGGGCTCTGACGCAAGCCGCGGGCGATCAGTACAACTTGCCCACAGGGTCCACCTACGGGCTGGTAGTGGAGCAGGCATCCTCGGCCACTAACGTGAGTGACCCCAGAGTCAGCGGTCCTGGGTGCGCCTTTTCCACGGACCCGTCTTACGTCCGGCGCGACGTCGCCTACATGCCGGATCAGGACGCCTACGGCAACAACACGTCCGGCTACAAATCCATCGCCACATACTCCAGTGGAACCTATGCCGGCTACAAACGGATTGACCGGCCCATGGACGTGACCGGCGCCGGCATGAACGTCCTTGATAACGCTGCCAGCCGGATTCGCGGCGATGCCAGTCTCAAGCCGGTGATCTACGCCATCGGGTTGGGCAGCAACGGCGGTGTCGATGATGTCCTCCTGCGCCGCGTTGCTAACGATGTGGACAGCCCCATCTACAACAGCGCCCTGCTATCCGGGCTCTATGTCTACGTCTCCAACCCCACCCAACTGAACGACGCCTTCACCCGCATCGCCAGCGAAATTTTGAGAATCTCACAATAACCGCAGAGGTCCGGCCTCAACTTCACCCGGATCGCCCGGCAGAGTCCGGTCCGGGCGCCTCTCAACAATCGCATTTCTGTGTTCCGCGGCCGCCAGCCACCTGGTCATACAAAAAGCCGGAGATGGTGCGGCCATTCTCACGGGAATGAGCCGCTTAGCGAGAGAGTTGAGGGCACGGCGCCAATTGGGCTGCATCCAATTGTGGTTGTGCGCATCAATCACCTTTGAAGGCTGGCCGCGCCGCTGGGTGCCCCATTGGCACCCGTAGGTGTGGTATATTCATTCACCACAAGGCACTCTGGGGAGGGCTCATTGACGATGAACATCTGTTACCGCCGGTTAGCATGCGGGCTGCTGGGCTCTGCCGCGCTGCTGTTTGGGGCCGATGACCTATCGACGCGCGTCCGGCGGTTCGAGTTGCAGGGACAATCCCGGGAGGCGCGGCAATCGATAGAGAGCGCGGTCAAGTCCTCGCCACGGGACCTCTCCGCGCTCACCGTCCACGCTGAGTTCCTGGATGGGCGGAAGGATCCCGACACGCGCGCCGCCTACGAGCGGCTGCTGCGGGTAGCCGGTCCGGGTTCGCCGGCCGGCAAGCTGGCGCTCCGCCGCCTGGCGGCCCTGGACCTGCTCAGCGGCAATCGGGCGTCGGCCGAGCAACGGCTGAGCGCTTTGCGCCAGGCCGGCGAGTCCAGATTGACTCTGGCTCCCGCTGGCCAGACCGTCGCCTCGCTACCGCAGGGCATCATTGAGATCACCGGCCCGATCCGCAGTTTTGCCCGCATGGCTGCACTCTCGCCGGATTTGCCGCCGGAAGAGATCCTTCTGGCGCTGGCGCGCAATGTGGTCACCACCGGGTACCAGGCCGTCAGCGGATCGAATTCGCTGGAGCCCACCGAGTATCTCAAGCTGGTCATCCGGTACCTCGGCCAGGCCCGCGAACTGGACAAATTCGCCGGCGACACGAAGGTGCTCAAAATCGAAGCCTGCGATTCGGCCCAGACCGGCGAGTTGTTGAAGATCCTCGGTTTCCGCATGCGCGGCGGATGCGGCAGCGACGTTGTGCTGGAGACCGTGAATGCTACGCGCGCCTTCCTCACCATGGATTCAGGCTTCCCGCTGGCCGATCTGGAGCAGGCGTTGCGCACAAACCGGCCCTTCAGCTACGACTTCCATCCGACACGCGTGCCGGTGCTCTACAAGCCCGAATACTGGTTGTCGGCCAAGGAGAAGCAGTCGGGTGAGTTCATTGATGCCTTCCTGGGGGACCCCTCTCTGTGCCGCCTCTATCTTGGCTTGGCCAAGCTGGACCCCGAGACGGCGGAGGAGGTGCGCCAGAAGCTACCCGTCACCCGTATCCGCGCCTTTGCGCATGTCTTCGATTTCTTTGGCGGCATGTTCCGGATCCGGGATGGAAAAGCCTCTGTGCCCGGTGGCGACAGCGCGGCCGGGGCGTGGGCCGATCTGGCTGGCGTCTCCCCGAACCAGGGCGTGCAGTTCATCGAGAAACTGGTCACCAAGGACGATGGCTGGCTGGCCGCCTATTTCGATTCGCTGCTGCGCATTCACGGCCCCACCCTCGAATATCTATCCGAAACGGCCCGCCTGAAGCGCTTCTACGCCGCGTTGCGCGGCAAGGTCACCAGCCCCGGTCCGGCCCGGCCGGTATTCCGGGCCAACACGGACCTCATGCTGTTGACGGCTCGCTTGCGCGTGGAGGGCGGCGTGCCGCAGATCCCGGGCGGCATCGAAGTTTGGAAGAGGCTCTTCATCGAGCACCCCAACGGCAAGTACGACGGAAAGCTCACCAAGTCCGCCGCCGGCTGGAAGACTCCGGAAGACCTGCTGGAGGCTCTGTTCGGACTCTCCCGCAAGGCCGTGGAGAACGAGCCGCTGAAGATCTTTCTCGCCATCAGCGACATGGACCGCCACCGGAAACAGCCGCTGGCGCCGGCCACCGTGGAGCGGTTGGCGTTTCGATACCGGCTGTACGGCGCGCAATACCCGCTGCTGAACGAATCGGCCAACGTGAGCGACGCCACCATTTTGCGGTACATGGATGTGGCCGCGGCCATCACCGGCATCTCGGATCACCTGTTCCGTGCCGATACCGCCGGAACCATGCAGTCCCTGGCCGCCATGTGGCAGATCTTCGTCCGGCAGCGGCTGATCCCGGCCGAGCAGGCCGACGCCACCCTCTCCTCCGTGATCACGCCGTTCGCCACGGTCAAGAACCAGCGTGACCTGTTTGACTCGGGGCGCAGCGGCGTCAAGATCCTGCTGAAAGCGACCGGGGCGGCGGACACTGTGAATCCGCAGGACCGGCTGCTGGACCTGCTGGCAGGCGCGGTGGCGCCGGCCGACGACGAGACCCACCAGTTGATGCTGACCGAGATGATGAAGGTCATTGAGGCGCAGAAACTGGCCTCGGTCAAGGTGATGTTCGATCTGGCCGATCACCTGGAGGCGCTCGCCAAGGGTGAGAAATTGAACTCGGCGCTGCTGAACCGGCTGGCTGCGCGCGTTTCGGACTTGAGTCTGCCCAAGGCTTCCATGTCGGCCCAGGAGCGCAACGCGTTCGCCTTCGGCTTCTGGACCGAAAAGCACATTGATGCGCAGCGCAAGCTGAACTTCCGTGCTGTGGTGGAGAAAGCGGCGGGTCAACCGGAGAAACTGCGGGAGGCGCGCGGTCTGCTGGCGCCACTCCTGCGCGACACGCTGGTGGGCTTGCTGTACGCCCACTATGCGCCGCCCGGGGCGCAGATCCTCTACACCAACCCACTCTTCGCCCGGAGCCACGACTTCATCGGCATCCAAAGCAACATGCAGACCTGGCGAGGTACTGAGGTGCTGGGCACAGGCTGGCCGTCGAGCGCGGGCGGCCGCCTGGTGGGATCACTCTCGGGATTGCCTTATGCGCTGGCCGAGGCCGAGCAGAACTTCCTGATTCCCACGCGGGAGCAGGCGCTGATCTGGGGCGATCTGGTTCCGCAAATGCTGGTTTCCTCGAAACTGCCGCGCTTCTGGCGGGTACAGCCCGTGCAGTTGCACTATGTGGGGCTGCACATGCGGGTGGGCGAGGCGGCGCTGGCGGAGTCGGCTTTGTCGGCGGAGACCCGGGCCAGGACAATGGAGGTGCTGGACCGCCTGGCGCCACCGGCGCGCGTCCGGCGCATCGGGGATCTGCTGGCAGCCGGCGAAGTGGCCGCAGGGCTGGAGCAGGTGACGCCGGCTGAGATCTTCCAACTTGGGGTCCAGGCCGTTGCCCAGCGGTTTGACCTGGCTGTGCCGGCGGCCGATGAGATTCGGCATCTGGCCGCTGAGGCATCCAGCCTCTGCAATCCGGCGGCGATGTCGGAACTGTTCGGCACACCGAAGCCGACGCTGACCAACTCCCAGCGCACCGAGCTGTTGAACCTGCGGACCTTTCCCACGCTGATGGGCTACTCCAGCAGGATCCTGGCGGAGAGTTGGGAGAGCAACAACCTGTTTTTCGCCTCCCTGGCCGATGAACTGGCCCTGCCGCCGTCGCAGCTCAATATTCTGGTGCCGGAATGGACTCAGAAGACAGTGGAGCAGATCTTCGCCACCCACCTGGAAGACTGGCCCGCGCTGCTGCGTTCGATGCGGATCATCGCCGACGGTGTGCGAATTCAGACGAGGAAGCTCCAGGCGCTGGAGCAGAAAGCATCTACGCAGGAGTAAGAACCGATGCCCCCATTCACACGACGTCACTTCTTCGCCAGTGCGACGGGCCTGATCCCGGCGGCCGTGGCGCCGCCTTTGGTTTTCGCACAGGACGCCGGCCGGCCCACGTTCCGGGTGAAGGTGGATATGGTGGTGCTGAGCTTCACCGTCACGGACTCAAAGGGCCGCTATGTCAACGGACTGAAGCCGGAGGACTTCCGGGTTCTCGAGGACGGCATCGCCCAGAAGCTCAACACGTTTGCGGAGGGCAATAAGCAGCCCCTGCAAATCATGGACGACGGCTCCACCAAGCCGCTGGTGACGGCCCAGGCGGACCCCGAAAAGGGCGGCATCGCGACCGACGCTTTTGTGGGCACCAACGTGTTCGTGCTGTTCGACACGTCGAACTACATGTATCGCGGCTTCGTCTACGCCTCCGATGCCATCGCCGACTTCGTGCGTGGCATGGACCGCGCGGATTCCGTGGCGGTCTATACGTTTTCGCGCAACCTGACGCGCGCCTCGCAGCTTTCGCGCGACCGGGGCGAGGTGTTGCAGGGCCTGCGCAAAGCGGTCGCCGGGGACGAGGCTGCGCTGTATAACGGTCTCCTTCTGACGCTGCGCGATGCCGCCAAGGTGCCCGGCCGCAAGGTGGTGATTGTGTTCTCCAACGGCCCCGATTCGGCCTCCATGGTGGCTCCCGACGATGTGCGGGCGGTGGCGGAAGACGAGGGCATTCCGATCTACGTGATTTCGACCAGCGACGTCAACCGCGACCCCATCTCCACCGGTGTCTTCCGCCGCCTGGCCACTCGAACCGGCGGCAAGAGTTTCTTCGCGAAAACCTGGCAGAAACAGGTGGAGGCGTTTGAGTCGATCCGCGAGGATTTAGGGAACTCCTACACGGTCACCTACTACCCGGCGCCGAACCCGAATGAGGGATTCCGGAAGATCGGCGTAGAGGTCAAGTCGGACGTCGGCAAGAAGTATCGCGTGAGCGCCCGGCCCGGGTATCGTCCGCGGACCGGCACATAGTTCAGGATGGAGTTTCAGCGCGCGGGCTTGAGCGAGCTGTCACAGGTGATCGGCCTGATGGGCGAGTTCTACCCGCTGGAGGGCCTGACGCTGGACGAAGCCCTGGCTGAGCAGGGGCTCTGCTGGATCCGGCTGGATCCGGCCCGTGGCGCGGTCTTCCTGCTGCGCGTTGCAGGCGTAGCGGCCGGCTACTGCGTGCTGGCGGCCGGCGTGAGTGTGGAGTTCGGCGGGCCCTACCTTGCTTTTGCCCGCATCCACGATTCGCTTGCACAGGGCGCGAAAGGCTTTCGCCGCCAGGCCGGGATGTGATTTCACGAGACGTTTGGCGGCGGGCTCCAAAACGAAGTGGCTCAAGCGCTCCAACTCCACGTCAGTGGCGCGTTCCAAGCGCTCCACCAGCCGAGGAAGCTCCTTCGTACTCAGCCGTAACGGAATGAGCGAGGCCAGGTCGCCGTGGGCGGAGGCCTCCATTGCCTTTTCGTGCGAGGCGCGGCGTTCCGCTTTTGGCGCATAGCGGATCAGCTCTTCGTAGGTGAATTCGGCGGGGAACGCCAGGAAACGGGCCCAAGCCGAATCCAAGGCTTCGCTGCCGCGGCCCAGTTTCACCAGAAGCACTCGCTGCATCTGTTCCAGATTGTGGCCGGTGCCCCAACCGGAACCAGACCGCTTTTTCATGCTGAGGCCCCGTTGCACCTATTGCAGGGCCTCGGCCGGTTTGCGGCTGGCCTGGTGCATGAGGGCGACGGCCTCGCAGTCAGCCAGTGTGAGTCCGGTGACGGCGGTCAAATCGAGATACTTCCGGATGTCGCGCTTTTCGGAGTAGACGTACTTCAGCTCCTGGGCCCAGTGGTCACGCTGGTAATGGGAAGCCGGCTCCGCGCCTTGTGCAGCAGCCAGCGCGGCGCACTCCGGTTCAAAGGCGGCCAGTCCCGGCTGGTCCAGGACTGTCACGGCCGCGGGCGCCAAGTTGCTGCAGAAACCGTAGGAGTCCCGCTCCTCCCATTCCAGCAGGGTTTTGGCGGTCTCGTCCGGATCCGCAGCGGCCGCTTGCCGTGCCTGGATCCACCGGAGGAAGAGGCCGCCGGCGAAGGTCCCGAAGTCGCCATCGGAGTCGTCGATCTCTTCCGCCTTCAGATTGCAGGCGGCGATGAAGGTCTCGTACCAGGCCGTCGTTTCGGATGTGCCGGTAACGATGACCTTCAAAATCTTGTCGTCGAGACGGCGCAGGTTCGAGACGAAGGAGAAACTTTCGTTCCAGCGAAAGAACCGCCCCGGCTGGAGGGCGGATTCGATGATGTTGTCCATCGGGTGCCGCAGCCTGATTCGGCGTCTGGTCATGGTGTACTCTCCATAGGAGAAGGATGGTTTCTTCATGCTAATCGAAGAACAGATCGCCGAACGGCAGGCCCGAGCGAGCGGCGCGGTGGTGAAGATTGTGGAGCGGCCCGCGAGCGGCGCCTACGGGGACTACAAGATCGAGTCCGGCAGCGGAAAGACCTACCGTGTGGCGGTCCGCGGGCCGGCTCTGTTCGAGAACTACTGTTCGTGCCCGGATTTCGCCGTGAACACGCTGGGCACCTGCAAGCATATTGAAGCGATGCTGGCGCGGTTGCGGCAGCGCCGCCGCAAGCCGCTGGAGACGGCGGCGCAGCGGCGGACGCGCGCCTCCATCTCCCTGCTTTACGGCGAGACGATGGAGGTGCGGCTGCACATGCCCGCTGCCGCATCAGTGACCCTGCAATCGCTGGCGGCGGAGTACTTCGATCCGGCGGGACTGCTGCTGCGCGAGCATTATTCCCAATTCGCCCACGTGCTGGAGGTGCTCCGGAATGCGGACGACGGCGCCATCGTCTACAGCGACGCACTAGACTACATTGACCGGGAAAACGAGTTGACCGAAGGCCTGGAGCTGGAGCGGAAGTTGCTGGCCAAGGTCAAGCGCGGTCATGATCCATTTGCCGGCATGCTGAAGACCAAACTGCTTCCGTATCAGACCCGGGGGGCCCTGTTCGCGGCTTGCCGGGGCCGGGTGGTCCTGGCTGACGACATGGGCCTCGGCAAGACGGTGCAGGCGCTGGCCGCGACTGAGTTGCTGCGCCGCAACAAGGGAATCGAGAGGGTGCTGGTGATTGCGCCCGCGTCGGTCAAGTACCAGTGGAAGACGGAGATCGAGAAGTTCACCGATCTGCCGGCGCAGGTCATCGACGGTCTGCTGCCCAGGCGGCAGGCGCTGTACGCCGCGCCCGTGTTTTTCACCCTGACCAGCTACGAACTGGCGCTCAAGGACGTGCGCTACATGCACGAATTGAAGCCGGATCTGATCATCCTCGATGAAGCGCAGCGCATCCGCAACTGGACCACCGCGACTGCGCGGACCATCAAACAACTGAAGAGCCGTTATGCGTTTGTCCTGACGGGCACTCCGCTGGAAAACAAGTTGGAGGAGCTCTTCTCCGTGGTCGAGTTCGTGGACGGACGCAGGCTGGGACCGGCCTTCCGTTTCCTGGACGAGCATCGAGTGGAGGACGACAAGGGCCACTTGCAGGGCTATCGCGGGCTGGACCGGATTCATGACCAGATGGCGCCCATCCTGCTGCGGCGGACGCGCGCGGAGGTGCTCAAGGACCTTCCGGAGCGGACGGACCAGATCTTCCGGGTGCCCTTGACTCCACAGCAGGCCGAGCCCTACTACGAGCAGAGCGAGATTCTGGGTGGGCTCATGCGGAAGTGGGAGAAGCAGGGATGGCTTTCGGAGATCGACCAGAAGCGGATCCTGTGCTGCATCCAGAACATGCGGATGCTCTGCAATTCCACCTTCCTGTTCGACAAGAAGACGCATTTTTCGCCGAAGTTGCAGGAGTTTCGCGAGATCCTCACGGAGCTGGCGATCGAGGAAAAGCGCAAGGTGGTAGTGTTCAGCGAGTACGAGCGCATGACGCATTTGGCGGGCGAGGAGCTTCGCAAGCTGGGCATCGGCTTCGTCTCGCTCCACGGTGGTGTACCTTCCCGGCAGCGGGGCGCTTTGATGGAGAAATTCCGCAACGATCCGGATTGTATGGTTTTTCTATCCACGGACGCGGGCGGGGTCGGTCTCAACCTCCAGGCCGCTTCCGCCGTTGTGAACTTTGAGCCGCCATGGAACCCGGCCCGGCTGGAGCAGCGGATTGGGCGCGTACACCGCATGGGGCAGTCGCGGCCCGTCAGTGTGATCCACATGATGACAACAGACAGCATCGAGGAGCGCGTATGGGAGACCATGCGGCTGAAGAAATCGCTGTTTGCCGGGGTGTTTGATTCGCCCACCGGCGAGGTGAGCTTCGCCAAGCTGGGCCGCAAGACCGTCTTCCAAACCGTGAAGGAGATCTTCGCCGATCAGCCTGGCAGGCCGAAGCCGGTGGTGAATGCCGCCCCGCCGGTCCCAGTGCCGGTGGCAGCGGCCGCCGGAGCGAGCGGCATTGAGGTGGCCGCCGCTGGATTGATGGAGGCCGGCGTGAAATTCATGGAGTCGATTGCTGGCGGCGATGGCGTGGAGCAGATGGTCGCCGGCCTGTTCACAAGGGACGCCAGGACGAACCGGCCAGCCCTGACCATCCCACTGCCGGAGTCCCTGACGCAGGAGCGGCTGGCTGCTGCTGTTGCGGGCCTGTTGAAAGCGTTCGGGCGCGCCGCCAGCTGATACGATTCTTCTTGCGGCTCTTATGAACGTTCGCCTCTCGCCCTACGGCTCCGCCTCGACGGAACCATCGCCGGTCAACCGCATGATGTCCGCTTTTGCGCAGGATTTTCGCGATGGCTTCGATATCAATCTCGGCATCGGTTACGTCAACGAGAAGACGATCCCGGCGCAGCTGATCGCCGAGGCGTTGCAGGCGGTTGCCGCCGATCCAGCCAGGTACCGCCAGGCGTTCAACTACGGCGGGCCGGCGGGCTCGCCCAACCTGGTTCGCTCGCTGC
>JBBQLF010000005.1:0-24270 GCA_038327695.1 Bryobacterales bacterium | reverse complement strand
GGTTACAGGAAACAAGAGACTTACGCGCCAGCGGCGCCGATGATGTCGCCAGCCCCGCGCCACGCCACGTGGCAGAACCTGTTTTCGGCGTGGGCAACTCTAAATGAGCAGAGGTGGGTCATTTCTCGTGAGCGCCGAGGCCGTTGGAGGATCCCGGCGATTTTGGCCACCAACTGAGCCTTGATCAGCATGCTCTCGCTGTCTCGCTGTCTGGATACCCCAGGCCGGCATATACATTCCCTGAGCCCTGCTCAACAGGAATGCCCAGCACTACTTGCTGTTTCTTCATCGCGATGTCTCCTTGGTGATCTGCTCCGCGACTTTGAGACGTTTGCGGATCAATTCGATATCGGCCTTGGGCGTGGCCACTCCACGCTTGGACTTCTTTTGGAACAGATGGAGCACGAACACATAGCCCTCGAACCTTACCGGGTTTCGCCATCGCGCACCCACTCCTGCAACTGCCGATGGATGGCTTTTGAGGGCTGGCGGGCGCCTTTTTCGAGCATGGAGTAGTAGCTCTGGGCGATGCCGATCTGCTCGGCGGCCTGGGTTTGAGACAGTCCGAGCTGGGTGCGGCGGGCCTGGAGCCGTTCCGACCAGGCGAGGCTGGAGGCCGGGGGCAGGGCAGTGGCGGCGTGCTGGGCCGGCACGAAGATATTCATGTAGGCCTGGCGGATGGTCTCCGGCGGCGTCACCAGGACAGTCCAGTTGGGCAGATGTTCCGCCCAGCCGCGCTGGCCGGCGATGTCCTCGTTGTAGTCGTCCCACTGCCAGCTTTCGATGATGTGGTCGTTGGCGAGGGTGTCGAGCGCCTTCTCCAGACGCTCGCGCGTGCGGCTGGGGTGCTCGCTGTCGATTTGATAGCCGCAGGCCTCCAGCAGGGTCCGGACCTTGAACGGACGCTTGTAGGAGCCCTGGGTGGCCTGTACGCGCCATTGCCAGCTCAGGTAGCGGGCCAGGCGCTTCTCCATATCCTGGCGGTAGGGATCGTATTCCACGGCGCGGGCCGAAAGCAGGGCGGTCTGGCGGCCGGGTCCGAATAGAAATTGCCCGAAGACCGCACCGGGGCGGAAGAGAAAGTGCTGCAGCTCGAAGTTAGAGCCGTCGAAGCGCCGTTCGCCGCTCACGTCGGTGATGACGAAAGCGCGGCTCTGCACTTCATGGAAAGTGCGCCGCCGCCGCCCGCCCGGGCTGTTGGCCTGGTAGCTCTCCACGCGGCTCATATTGATCCAGAGGCTGGAAAGGCGATGCAAGGCTTGGTAGAGCTGTTGGCGCTGTTCGGTGCGATAGCCGCTGGGCCGCCCGCCGGCGCCGGTTTTCGGCTTCAGGGCGCGCATTTCCAGCAGTTGATCCACGTCGGCGGTGCCGGGGTCGTTCGGCGTGCGGGCCTGTTTCAGCCACAGATCGCTGAGCATGTCCAGCACGTCGGCGTCGGCGTCGCTCAGCTCCAGGCGCTGCTGCCACATGCGGCCGATCATCTCCTCCTGCATCTCCGGCGGCAGGAAAGCCTGATTGTCGTACTCCACCGGGATCAGTTGCGCCTGGCCCTTGGCGGCGCCCTTGTTCAGTTGCGCTGTCGGCCAGGGCGAGTCCGGGTTCTTCTCGAATGTATTCAGGGCCAGGGCTTCGCGCAGCGCCTGATAGTGGCCGGCGCTCATGACGGAGAGGTATTTCTCGCGAAGATCCACCTTGAGGCGGCGGGCCGGGATAGTGGCGCCGTGCTTTACTTCGGGCTGGAGAAGTTCCTTCTCCACCGGCAGGCCCAGTTCCTCCAGCAGAAACCAGGCGATGGTGTGGGAGTGAAGATGGAGCAGGACTGGCGTGAGGCGGGCAAAGGTGCGTTCGTCGCGCCACAGGCCGCCGCAGTCAGTCAGCACGGCTTCGGCGAGGCGGTCCGGGCCGAGGCCAGTCAGGTATTCGGCCAGAATCCAGGCGGCGAGTACGCCCTGCAACTCCTGGGAGAGGCGCTGGAGATAGGCCGGACGCTGGGAGGCGGCGGCCAGGGCGTCGTTGCCGGCCTCGTAGATCAGTGGCGCCGCGCGGCGGGACGCGATACCGAGCAGCAGTTGGAGATTGCCGTGCAGGTAGAGTTGCAGGCGGCGGTAGAGCAGGGAATCACCCGCCGGAATGGCGGCCAGCAGGCGCTGGGCCTCTGCTTCCCGTTGCGTTGCCGGCGTGGGGTATTGGTCCGGCAGCAGGAAGACGCGGGCGGGCTCGCCGCTGAGCAGAGCGTGGTAGGCGCGAAGCGGAGTGGCTGTGGATTTGCCGGTTTTTTGGGAACTGCGTGGCAATACTCTCTATCCTATTACGCAATGCCTGGCTCTCATCCAGTTCCTTCCTATGCCCGCCACAGTCCGCGTTCTGTCTTCTTCGCCTGGTGGACAGGGCAGGGAAGAGCCGCCCTTGCCTGGCCGCTGTGAAGGTACTTGTTGAGCAGCGCCAGCAGTCTCGCTGCCGGCTTGCAGGGAAGACCTGCCCTTGCCTGGCCGCTGTGGAGGTACTTGTTGAGCAGCGCCAGCAGGCTCGCTGCCGGCTTGCAGGGAAGAGCCGCCCTTGCCTGGCCGCAACGGCTGGCGTGAGCGTGGCATCCTGGCTCGGCGCCAGACTCCAGGCGGGGCCCTGGAGCAGATCCAAATCCTGATGGGCCAGGCGTCCAGACAAACCACGGAACGTGGCCTGAGCGCCCGGTAGAAGCTCGCCGATGCGCCGAACGGCGGGCCAGGCCTCTATTAGTGCGCGTAGAAGACGATCCGGCTGCCTTCCTGCTCAAAGCGGAACGGCACGTGTTTCAACTGTGATAGGGCGTGGCAGACCTCGTCCTGCCTGTCCGGCGGCACGGCGAACAGGAGAAACCCGCCGCCGCCGGCACCCAGCAGTTTCCCGCCCGCCGCCCCGGCGCGGCGGGCCGCTTCGTACCACTGATCGATCTGCGGTGAAGTGATGCCGCCGGTGAGCTCGCGTTTCAGCATCCAGTTCTCGTGCAGAATCTCGCCTACCGCCCCGGCATTACCGCGTTGCAGTTCGCTGCGCATGGTCTCGGCCAGCCCGGCGATCCGGCCCAGCCTGGCCTGCGCCTGTGCGCCGGAGCCGGAAACTGCGCTCTGCCCGGCCAGGATCTCGTTGGCGCTGCGGGTGGCGCCGGTGTAGAACATCAATAGCGAACGTTCCAACTCCTCCACCACGCGCCGCCCACAGATCACCGGCTCCACCATCACCGTCTCGTCGTCTTTGAACCGGATGAAATTCAGGCCACCGTAGGCAGCGGCGTATTGATCCTGCTTGCCGATGGTTGCTCCGCACTGTTCAATTTCCACCGCGCAGCTTTCCCGCGCCAGTTCCTCGGCCGAACGATACCGCCCCTGGTAGGCCGACAGCGCGTGCAGCAGCCCGGCGGTGAACGCGCTGGACGAGCCCAGCCCGCTGCCCCGCGAAGGGATATCGGCAATGGAGGTGATCTCGATTCCGTTGTACACGGCCAGCCGCTGCAGGCAGGCGCGGACGATCCGGTGCTCGATCTGGTCTACGTGCTCGACGTCTTCCGTCTTCGAGTAACTCACCCGGATCCTGTCGTCGAATTTCCGGTTCACAGTGATGTAGATGTATTTGTCGATGGTGGTGCTAACAACGGCGCCGCCGAATTGCCGGTAGTAGGCTGGCAGGTCGCTGCCGCCGCCGGCAAAGCTCATCCGGAGAGGGGTTTTGCTGATAATCATGAGAGAATCCGGGCGATAGCGGCGTCCACGCCGCTGGCGCGAAACGTTGGTTCGGCTGGGTAGCGGCCGTCGCCGCCGCCGTTGCCGGTGGCCACCACGGCGGAACGAATCCCGGCATTGTGCGCTGTCAGAATATCCATGGTCGAGTCGCCCACCATCCAGGACTGCGCCAGATCGATGCCCAACTCGGCTGCCGCCTGGTGGATCATGCCGGGCTTGGGTTTGCGGCAGGCGCAATCGATCTTCAGTTCGGCCCGTTCTCCCGGATAGCCGGAGTGAGGATGATGCGGGCAGTAATAGATCCGGTCCAGATACGCCCCTTCGCGCCCGAGCAGCGTCTCCAGCTTGTTGTGGATTTCGCGCAGTCCCGCCAGGCTCAAATCGCCGCGGGCGATAACGGGCTGATTGGTCACAAGCACGGCCAGATAACCGGCGCGGTTGACGGCGCGGACGGCTTCAGCCGCGCCCGGAAGCAGCTCCAACTGATCCAGGCTGGTGATGAGGCCCGCACCGGCTGTCAGTGTGCCGTCGCGGTCCAACAGCACAGCGGGCCGCAGGCCGCGGCCTTGTGCGACGCGGCCGGAAAGCCAGTCCGTCTCTACCTTGTCCAGCCGTTCCGGTGTGCCGGCGTCCTTGATGTATTCCGTACTGCGGTAGGCGGCGAGGCTGTGGCCCTCGGACAGCATGAGCGGGAAGAGATGCTTGGCCAGGTCGCCGGACGGAAACCGGCCACGGTAGCCGGCCATCAGTGGTTTGGTGAGCACGTAAGCGGCGGCGTTGACCAGATTCTCGAGCCACGCGCCGGGCGGGTGCGGGTAGGGCAGGATGGTCCGGACCAGGCCGCTCTCATCCACCGCCAGCAGATCCGAATCCTGGGGATGATCGTTCGGATGCGCCAGCAGAGTGGCTTCGGCTTGCGCGTTGTGGTGGTAGCGCAGGAAGCGGGCCAGATCGATATCCAGCATCGTGTCGCCATAGAGCACAATGAACTCACTGGCGAGCAACTCCAGCGCCTCCAGCACGCAACCCGCTGTGCCAAGCGGCGTGGTCTCTTCATGAAAGCGAAACGACACACCCCAGCGCGAGCCGTCACCGCAGAATTGGCGGATGGCCGAGGCGCCGTAGCCGGTCAACAGGACAATTTCGCGCACACCCTGCGCGGCCGCCATCTCGATCTGATGCTGCAAAAGCGGTTTACCGGCAACGGGGGCCAGGGGCTTGGGCAGATCGCCAATGCGGCTGCGCAGGCGCGTCCCTTTACCACCGGCGATGATGGCTACCTGCATTGCTGCTTCATTTCCGCGTGAATCTCCCGCACGGCTCTTTCGATGGCTTGGCGGCTGGTCATGCCGGCCGTCCAGCCCAGCGCCGCCAGGCGGGCGGTGGAGTATTGAAAATGGGGCACGTCGCCCACCCAGCCGCGTTTTCCGCCCGTGTAACGCACCGGCAACTCGGGCGCGCATTCGGCGACGATGGTATCGACGATTTCACGCACCGTGATGCCATCATCGGTGGGGCCGATGAGGAAGCAGTTGCGCGGCCCGCTGGTGTGGGCGGTGATGTGCAGCATGGCCGCCAGCAGATCAGAGACGTGCAGATACTGCTTCCGTTGCGATCCATCGCCCAAAACTTCCAGGTCCCGAATGCCACCGCGCACAATGCGCCCAATCAGATCGTAGAGAATGCCGTGTGTGGCGCGGCCACCCACCACGTTGGGGAACCGGAAGATCAGCGCCTGAAACCCGGCGCTCTCCACCGCCGCGCTGATGGCCGCCTCGGAGGCGAGCTTCATGGCGCCGTAGTTGGAGATAGGCCACAGCGGGCCCGAATCCTCGTCGAGCGTCTGGCGCAGGTCGCCATATACGGCCGAGCTGGAGGCGAAACACAGCCGGCCGATGCCGAATCGCCGCACCAGTTCCAGTGTGTGGCACGTGGTGAGGAATGTGTCGCGCCTGTCGATAGCAGGATCGGCAGTCCCTGCCGGGATATCGGAGTTAGCGGCCAGGTGCCAGAGTTCGGTGACGCCTTCCAGGTTGCAGGCGGCTGCCGCCGGGGTGTCCGCCAAGTCCACTTCGATCAGCCGGAAATCAGAATTCCGCAGGGCGCCGGTGAGGTTGCCGCGCGTGCCCCGGCTGAAGTTGTCCAACCCAACCACGCGCCTGCCCAGCGCCAGGAAGTGATCTACAAGCGGGCTGCCGATGAAGCCGGCCGCGCCCGTAATTGCGATGGATTCTCGCATGGTAGTGTCCCGGCGCCGCGCGGTGCGGCCCGGTCTAGAACATGAACGGCTGATTACCTATCGTCCACGCCACGCCGACCGAGGCGGTTAGGAACTTCCGGCTGGGTGACGCTGCGACGGTCTGATGGGATACTCCGGCCTGGCTGGTGAAGCTGATTGACCGGAACATCCGGATGCTCAGTATGGCGCCAGTCTGCACGGTCTGACTGATCTTGAGAGTGGCCACACGGTCCGAAAGCCTTTGATAGGACAGAAAACAGGACGCGCCGATGCGCGTGTTCACCGTCTGCGCATAGGAGACAGACACCATGTCCTGCACGCCCGCCATCAGCACGCCGTTTCCTGAGTTGGCGCCGCGGCCGCCTGTGAAGCTCAGAGCGCCGCGTTCAAACGACTTGGACACGCCGGCGTTGTAATACGGGGTGAGGAAGGTGGTCTTTGATACTTTCAGGATTGTGGCGGTTCCCAGCAGTTCAGCGAGGGCTGGATCGATCGGAATCTCACCGATAAAACTGGAACTCATCCGGCCGATCCCCCCGCCTCCGCTCACCGTCAGGGTGGGGGAAAAAGACGTCCGGAAGTTGAACATCGCTGACTGGCTGGAGACTCCGCCAAACAGGCCGGGGTAGCGGGTGTTCTGTTGTGAGACACTTCCTCCAACTTGTACATCCCGGGTGACGCGGTAAGACAGGCTGCCGCCGGCTTGAGTGCTGTCTTGCGAGTATTGTCCATCGGATCTCCGTACCATCGACAGTCCCCCCGATCCGGAAACCATCCAGCGCTGGTCCAGCATGTAGCTGAAGTTGCCGCTGGTGGAAGAGAACTTGGTTAAAGAGCTCAGCAACTCGCCGTTCACCACGCCATTGTTGCCTAGGTCGCCAAACTCACCACCCAATTCGCGGCCCACGATGGAACCGGGGCCGAGAGATCCGGAAAGACCAGGTATGCCGGTGGCGCCGAAGGCCGATCCATATCCATAGCCGCCATGGGTCATTCCGCCCAATTGGGAAACGCCAAAGTTGGCTCTCTGATTGAGATTCTGGGCGTAGCTCAACATCACCACGTGGTTCTGCTGCCAGTCTGGACTCTCACCCAACCTCACAAGGCGGTTCGCTGTCCCCATATAGCTGACGCCGAGTCTCTGCTGGCTCCAGTTTTTCCAGCCTGAAATGCCGCCAGCTATGTTCGGGCTGAACCCCTCAACCTGGTTTGGGACGGTGTGTTCTACCAAGTCCCGGCTGTACGCTCCGCTGGCGGCCAGCCAGGGACTGATTCCGCTCTCCTTGCCTGACCCGCCCCGGCTAGAACCCGTGGCGATGGGGGGAGGGAGCCCCTCGGCCCCTCCCAGCTGAGCGTAGGCAGCCAGGGTTGTCATCATCGCCAGTAAAATCAAATTCCGCATGTTCAAACCACCCAGAAATATTTGAAGTTGACCCTTGATGCCATCGATCTCATTCTCCATCATGACATCCCGTTCTTAGATTTGCAGAGCATGTAACATACGTTGTTCCTGGAGCAACGGATCTCGTTAACGCTGGCTGTTCCTCAACACCTTTAAATAAAGCTCATCGGCCGATTGTGCGCCGGATAATACTGCGAATCGCGTGGCGGGACGGAACCACATCGCGCTGAAGCGGTTATGAGCACGGACCGGCGGCTGGGGCGGCAAACTCAGGGGAGCCGCTGTTGGAATTCCGGATACAGGGCCTGAGCAAAGGCGACTGCTATCCCGGTTGCCTGCTTTGTGGTGCTGGTGGTGGCGGGGACTACAATCCGGACCAAAGCGGTGTCGGACTTGTTCAGCCGGATCGAATCCAACACGAGGTAGATCTTTGCCAGGTATTCGCTGGCGATGACATGGCCATGGCCGTGGTACCAGTACAGGACGACCGATTGCCGGTCTCCTTGTTGAACGACGTAGTGATTGACGCTGACCGGTTCGTTGCGGCCCGGCAACTGGATGGCCAGTTTGTCGTTAATGACCGGAGCCCAGCCCGCGCCCGGAAGGCAGTTCTTGGGCGAGTGGGGTGCCTTGCCGGTCTGCTGGCTCTGGAAGTAAGCGATGAAGAGGTTGGCGCTCGAGTTCGTTGTCTTGTCGCCGTAGACGCGATTCAACGTGTCGTCAGCCTTCAGCACCTTTTGCACCTGTTCCTCAATGGGGTAGTCCTGCAGCATGGACCAATGCCCCACCTGGGTGGGGAATTGATTGAGCGGGGCGAGCCGGGCTGGGCGTTCTTCGCGAGCGATGAAGGCCAGGCCCAGCGCTTGCAGGACCAGAAACAGGGTCAGGAGTTGAACCTCGCGGCGTTTTAGAAATGCAAAGGGAGATTCATTCATGCAGTAGCCGTTCAATCCAGCGATTTTCTGAGTGTATCACCGATGGCCCGCCGGAGACGCCGCCCCCGGCGTGGGTGGCACGCAGTATCATGAAAGGAACTTCGTCATGACTCAGCCGCCCCCCTCGTCAATTCCCTCCGTTCAGAGTGACCTGCAATGGCTGAAGGGCGTCCTGCCAGCCACGCTCTGGTTTGGGCTCCTGCTGGCATTGATCTACTGGCGGGTGATTCGTCAGCTGGCTGGTGACTGGATGATTGACGAGGATATGGGCCACGGCTTCTTTGTGCCGGTTGTGGCTCTGTATATCGTGTGGCTCAAACGGCATGATCTCGCGGCATGCGTGACCAACTGGTGGGGGTTGGCCCTGGTTGCCTGTGCGGCCGCGCAGTTGTACGTAGCCACGCTGGGTGTGGAATTGTACCTGGCCCGCACTTCGCTGGTCCTGGCAATCGCCGGCGGCGTGTTGCTTCTGGCGGGCACGGAGAACTTCAAGCGCTTAATCCTCCCTCTCGTCCTGTTACTGTTCATGGTGCCCATGCCGGCCATTATCTACAACCAGATCACTTTCCCTCTTCAAATCCTAGCCAGCCAGGTAGCCGAAACCTCCCTGACGCTGATCGGAATTCCTGTGCTGAGGGACGGTAACATTCTGGAATTGCCCAGCCAGCGTCTTTCGGTGGTGGAGGCTTGCAGTGGCATCCGCTCTCTTCTCTCGCTGACCTTCCTTTCCCTGGTTTACGGCTATCTTTTTGACAAGCGCCCATGGATGAAGTGGGCGCTGCTGGTGGTGACGGTCCCGATCGCCATAGCGGTCAATGCCCTGCGGGTCACCATTACCGGCATCCTGAGCGAGATCGACCCCCAATTGGCGGAGGGCTTCTTTCATACGGCCGAAGGCTGGATTGTGTTCATGATGGCGCTAGCCTTTTTAGTGATCGCCCATCGATTGATTGGCTGGGCTGGCTCTCGATTTATGCCGAAGAGTTGAATTAAGGGCCGGCCTGAGCCCGCTGGCGCCCTGCTGGATTAAGAATGGGAGTGGTTG
This sequence comes from Bryobacterales bacterium, assembly GCA_038327695.1. GTDB lineage: Bacteria > Acidobacteriota > Terriglobia > Bryobacterales > Bryobacteraceae > Paludibaculum. The sequence continues at coordinate 14,933 of JBBQLF010000005.1, read as the reverse complement.
CACATGCAAGCTTTAGCAGAGAAGATTCGTAACAAGACTGCCTGTGTCGGCGTTGTTGGCCTCGGCTATGTGGGGCTGCCGCTGGCTGTGGAGTTCGGCAAGGCTGGCTTTCGGGTCATTGGCATTGACGTATCTGCTGACAAAGTCGATCAGATCAACAGCGGCAAGAGCTATATCCAGGACGTGCCCAGTGCCGAGGTGGAAGAACTGGTGCGGACCGGCCGGCTGCGGGCCACCACTGATTTTGCCGTTGTGAGTGAACTCGACACCATCAACATCGCCGTGCCCACTCCGCTGCGCAAGACCAAGGATCCCGACATGAGCTTTGTCGTGGCGGCGTCGCAGGAGATTGCCAACCACGCTCACCCGGGGTTGCTCATCATCCTGGAATCTACAACTTACCCGGGCACCACCGACGAACTGCTGCTGCCGATGTTTGAGAAGGAAGGCCTGAAGGTGGGCGAGGATTTCTTCCTCTGCTTCTCGCCGGAACGCGTCGATCCGGGCAACCCGAAATTTCATACCCGGAACATTCCCAAAGTGGTGGGCGGCGTCACGGCGGCCTGTACGGAAGTCGGCGCGCTGTTCTACCAGCAGGCGCTGGAAACGGTGATCCCGGTGGGCTCCACTCGCGTGGCCGAGATGGTAAAGCTGCTGGAAAACACATTCCGGATGATCAACATCGGCCTGGCGAATGAGATGGCCATGATGTGTGACCGGATGGGCATCAATGTCTGGGAAGTGATCGACGCCGCCGCCACCAAGCCCTTCGGCTTCATGGCCTTCTATCCAGGCCCTGGCCTGGGCGGGCACTGTATCCCGATCGATCCGTTCTATCTTTCGTGGAAGACCAAGCAGGCCGGCATCGAGGCGCGCTTCATTGAGCTGGCGGGCTACATCAACGGCCAGATGCCGCATTTCGTGGTTGATAAGGTGCAAAACGCGCTGAATGACCATACCAAGCCGCTGAAGGGTTCCCATGTCCACATTCTGGGCGTGGCCTACAAGCGCGATATCGACGATATGCGGGAGTCGCCCGCTCTGGACATCATCCTGCTGCTGGAGAAGCGTGGCGCCAAGGTCACCTACAGCGATGCTTATGTGCCCAAGCTTCGTTTTGGGGACACCATCCACGAGAGCCAGGACGGAGACGATGTTCTATCGGCCGCTGACTGTACCGTGATCGTCACCGACCACGTGGGGGTGGACTACGGCCGTGTGCTGGAGCTCTCCAAGCTGGTTGTCGATTCGCGCAACGCCATGAAGAAGTTCAAGAGCGACAAGATCGTTCGCCTCTAGCATGCAAGTCCGACTCTTTACCGGGGCCGATGGCTCACGCTGGGACGAGTTTGTCCGCCAACATCCCCATGGGAGCCCCTTTCATCTCACCGGGTGGAAGGCCGCCATGGAGGCCACCTTCGGCTATGAATCGAAGTATCTGCTGGCTGAGGACGAGGGCCGGTTGGTGGCCGTGCTGCCGCTCTTTCTGGTCAGCAATTTCCTGACAGGCCGGATTCTGCTCTCCACGCCGTTTGCTGTTTATGGCGGTGTGCTGGCCTGTTCGCCGGAGGCCTTGCAGGCGGTCCAGCAGGAGCTGGAGCGGCTGGGCCGGGAGTTGCGCGTGGACTATACGGAGCTGCGCAACGCCTGGCCGGAGCAGTGTCTCGGCTACTCGCCCATATCCCGTTACGTCACCTTCACGCAGGACCTGCCGGCCACCGAAGAAGAGGTGCTGGAGACGATCCCCCGCAAGACCCGGCGCATGGTGCGTAAGTCGCTGGAGCATCCATTTGCCGTGCGGATTACGCGCGAAACGGGGGAGTTTGAACGTCTTTATCTGACGAGTCTGCGCAAACTCGGCACACCGGCCTTCCCGCACAGGCACTTTGTGAATCTGCTGAAGTTCCTGGGCGAGGATGTGGATGTGTGCGAAGTGACACTGGAAAACCGCGTGGTGGCGGCTGTCATGACGTTCTATTTCCGGGATCAGGTGCTGCCCTTCTATGGGGCGGCCGATTCGGCGATGAACGCCTATAGTCCGACGAACTTCATGTACTTTGACCAGATGCGCCGGTCAGCGGCCGCGGGCTACCGGATCTTCGACTTCGGACGCAGCAAAAAGGACGATGAGCGTGACGCTGGCTCCTACGGATTTAAGACGCACTGGGGCATGGTGGAGCGCCCGTTGCCTTATGAAATTCTGCTGGGCCGGCGCAAGGAACTGCCAAACCTGACGCCTAAGAATCCCAAATTCCGCTGGGCGATGGACCTCTGGCGGAAGACTCCGTTGCCGGTCACCAAGGCCCTGGGGCCGCTCTTCATCCGGCTGGTGCCGTAGACAGCGGCGGCGGAATTTCTTCTGCTACGATGTAGGGACGCCAGGCGGATAGCTCAACGGTAGAGCGCCTCTTAAACACAGAGGAGGTTGTACGGTTCGATTCCTGCTCCGCCTACCACTTCTCAGAATCGCTGCAGCAGAATCCGGGCGATCTCGCCGGCGGCGTGCCCGTCGCCGTAGGGATTGGCCTCTTCGCCCTTGGTGCCGATGGCGTTGATGAAAGCCTGGTACAGCGCCCCGGCGTCGTTGGGCGGGGCCAGCCGGTTCCAGCCGAGTTCCACCAGCTCCACCCACTCCGTCTCCGTGCGCATGGTCACACAGGGCACGCGGTAGAAGAAGGCCTCTTTCTGTACGCCGCCGGAATCGGTTGCGATGAGCGCCGCGTTCTTCTCCAGCATCACCATGTCCAGGTAGCCCACCGGGTTGATCACTTGGACGCCGGCCTGCCGCGCCGCTTGCAGAGCGTCGGCTGAGAGCTTGGTTCTGGTTCGCGGATGCAGGGGCAGAACGACCGGAAGTTGCCGGGCCAGTTGGTTGAGCGCTGCCATGATCGCCTGCAGGCTGCCCGGGGTGTCAGTGTTCTCGGCGCGGTGGACCGTGCACAATACGAACCGCCCGGCCTCCAGGCCGAGCCTTTGCAGAATCTCGCTGCTGGCCGCGGCCCGCTGCCCAAAGCGCAACGCGGCGTCGTACATCACGTCGCCTGTGCGGTGCACCTGCTGGTCCGGGATCCCCTCGATCTTCAGCTGCGCGCAGGCCTCGGCGGTGGGCGCGAAAAGGACGTCCGCCACATGATCGGTGAGGATCCGGTTGATCTCCTCCGGCATGCGCCGGTTGAAGGAACGCAGGCCGGCCTCCACGTGCGCGATGGGAATGCAGAGCTTCGACGCCGCCAAAGCGCCCGCGAGAGTCGAATTGGTATCTCCGTAGACCAGCAGGCAATCCGGACGGCTCCGGATCAGCACATCCTCAATCGCCTCCAGCATGCGTCCCGTCTGCTGGCCATGGGGACCGGAGCCGATACCCAGATTATGGTCCGGCGCCGGCATTTCCAGCTCGGCGAAGAAGACATCCGACATGCTGGCGTCGTAGTGCTGTCCTGTATGTACGACGATCTCGGCGGCGTGGGAACCGCAGGCGCGCAGGGCGGCCGATACAACCGACGCTTTGATGAACTGCGGCCGGGCGCCGATCACTGTGACTAGTTTCAAAAGGAGCGTCCCCCTGCGATCTCAAACGAGTTTTCCGGGCGCGCTACCGCTTCTTGCCCGGCGAACGTGGGCTGTGGTGAACCGTGCCTGCTAGGCCGCGCTGAAGCTGCGGACCGCCTGCACTACCGCGTCCTGCATGCTCCTGCTCAGCTCCGGATACACCGGCAGGGCCAGCACTTCCTTTGCCGCCTTCTCAGACTCCGGCATATCCCCGGCCTGATAGCCCAGAGAGGCAAAGCACTCCTGTATGTGCATCGGCACGGGATAGTAGACCTCCGTCCCGATCTCATTCGCTTTCAGATGCGCCATCAGCGCGTCCCGGCGCTCACTGCGAATCACATACTGGTTGTAGATGCTGACGCAATCCGGGCTCACGTAGGGAGTGACCACGCCCGTGCCCGCCAGGTGCTCGTCGTAGTAGGCGGCGTGGCTCCGCCGCGCTTCCGACCATTGCTCCAGATACGGCAACTTCACAGAGAGAACCGCCGCCTGAAGCGGGTCCAGCCGGAAATTGCCGCCCACGTAACGGTGATAGTACTTCGGCTTGGATCCGTGACTTCTCATGATCGTGAGCCGCTCGTTCAGCTTCTCGTCCTGGGTCACCACCATCCCGCCGTCGCCCACCCCGCCCAGATTCTTGCTGGGGAAGAAGCTGAAGCATCCTATCGTCCCGATGCTGCCTGCGCGGCGGCCTTTGTAAAGGGCTGAGATCGCCTGTGCGGCGTCCTCGATGACTGCCAACCCGTGCCTGGCCGCCACGTCCATGATTGGGTCCATGTCCGCCGTTTGGCCGAACAGATGCACCGGCATGATCGCTTTCGTCTTCGGCGTCACGGCGCGCTCGATCAGATTCGGATCGATGTTGTAAGTGCGGCTGTCAATGTCCACAAACACGGGCTTGGCGCCGGTCCGTACGATACACCCCGCCGTCGCAAAGAACGTGAACGGCGTCGTGATCACTTCGTCGCCCGGACCGATGTCCAGGCTCATCAGCGCGTTCAACAACGCGTCGGTGCCGCTGGAGACGCCCACGGCGAACTTGCAGCCGCTCAGGGCCGCGACGTCCTTCTCCAGTTGGGCCACCTTCGGCCCGCCAATGCAAACCTGCGAATCAAGCACTTCGGCGACGGCGGCGAGCACGTCCGCACGGATGGTGGCGTATTGCGCCTTCAGATCAAGAAGGGGAACTTTCATTGGCTGGCTTTCTGCAAGGCCGGCTGGGCCTTGAATTCGTCATAAGTCCTGGCGCCGGTGCTCAGCTCCTTGGGGAGCGGCGCCTCTTCATCGAGATCCAGGCAGCGGAGCACGCCGGGTTGTACTTCCTGGTAACGGAATCCGCTTTCCGGGCAGCGCATCACGCCGTCCGCATCCGGAGCGCGGAGGCGGTGCCCGTGACGGCTCATCCAGCCAATCCGCCGCGCCGGATTGCCTGCCATCAGCGCGTAATCGGGAACGTCCTTGGTGGCCACCGCACCGGCGCCGATGAAGCAGTAGCGGCCGAGCTCGATGCCGCAGACGATAGTGGCGTTGGCGCCCACCGTCGCGCCACGCCGGAAGATCGTCTTTTCGTACAGCGAATGGCGGTTCACCTGCGAGCGGGGATTGGTGACATTGGTGAGCACGCAGGAAGGCCCCAGGAAGACGTCATCGGCGATCTCGGCGCCTGTGTAGATGGAGACGTTGTTCTGCACCTTGACGTTGTTGCCGATAACAACGTTTTCAGCGATCTGGCAGTTCTGCCCGAAGACGCAGCGCTCGCCGATCTTGGCGCCTTTCAAGACGTGAGAGTAGTGCCAGATCTTTGTCCCCGCTCCGATTTCGCACGGGTCGTCGACAATCGCCGTCGGGTGAACGTAATAGGGTTTCTTCGGCGGTTCCGCCGGAGCGCCGGGAGACACCGGCTTGTGGTCTTCCATCGATTTCTGGCAGGCGTTCAAAATCCGCAGGACGCGCAGGCCCTCATGGCCGTCGGTGAGCGGACTGACCCTGGACGCGATGCTGTCCAGAAAGTGCTGGCATTCGTTCCGCAAAGGCTCGGCCGCTTCCAGGGCGACGGGCTCGGCTTCGGCTTTCACCGCGGTCGGGATACGGTCTTTCCACTCCACGCGATGCGGATACAGCACCAGCTTGTGGGGCGCCGTGTCGTCGAACACAGCCATCTTTTCGGAGCCCACAACCACCAGGCGCTGTTCCTTGAACGGGTGCAGCCAACTCACGAAGATGTGCGCACGAACGCCGTTGGCGAACGTGAACTGGCTCATCGTGACGTCGGCTACGGTCTGGCTCAAGTAGCAGCCGCCTTCGCAGGTGACCGAGTCCGGCTCTTCGCCCAGCAGCCCGAGAAGGACGCTGATGTCGTGCGGCGCGAAGCTCCAGAGGATATTCTCCTCCGTCCGGATCTTACCGATGTTGAGGCGATTGGAGTAGATGTACTCGATACGGCCCAGCGCACCGCCATCGATCAATTCCTTCAATTTCCTGACGGCCGGGTGGTACTGGAGAATATGGCCGACCATCAGGATGCGGCGATTCCTGGCGGCGAGTTCGACCAGCTCCGAGCCCTCAGCGCGGCTTCTCCACGAAGACGTCTTTCCCGGCCAGGAGCGCACGCTTCGCCATTTCAAAATGGAGTCCGGCCGGCGTGGCCAGGACCACCGCCTGGATGTCAGCGTCGGCGAGAACATCGGAGTAGTCCCGGCAAAAGATGACTTCCGGGTACTTCTCGCGAACGACGGCCTCAGCCAGCGGATTGCCGTCGCACACTGTGCGCAATGCGCCCAGCTCAAAGAAATTCCGAACCAGATTCCGGCCCCAGTATCCGTGCCCGGCAACGCCAATATTTCGAGACATTTTCTCTCCCGTTTGAGCGAAAATGAGGCCGTCCCGGTTCGCGGCGTTTCGCCTGGCGTTCCGGATACGGATCACGGCCGCTCAGAATGACGACGACCCTGATTGTATCGCAACGGGTTCCATGGACACACTCACCCGCGCCGGGTGCGCGACATGAAAGTGGAGTGGTCCGTACCCAATCAGAGCCGCGACTGTAAGGGGGCGTTAGAATCGGGTACTCATACGCTAGGAGTGTCTCGATTGGCCGGGCATTTCGTGACTCCTCCACTTTCATGTCGCGCACTCACCCGCGCCGGTCTGAGCGGGCCAATGCGAACGCTATTGGTAGAATATCTTTTGGCCGATAGTAAGCTACTTCTAATCAGTTACCTGTTCCCGCCCGCCGGAGGCGTCCCCGTGCAACGGGCCTTGAGCCTGGCCCGCTACCTGCCGCGGAACGGGTATGAAGTGCACGTCCTGTGCTGCCGGAATCCGGGTATCCCCACCTTGGATCCGAGTCTGGTCAAACGCATTCCGCCAGAGGTCCGTGTTCACCGGGCGTTCAGCCCGGAACTGCCATTCCGCGCCCGCCAGGCGGTGTGGGCTCTGTTGGCGCCCAAGCGAAAAACCGCCGCGCCCGTTGTACAGGCGTCCCAGCCTGCCGGGCAGCCATCGGCAATCAAAAAAGGGATTCAGGCCGTGATGCGCCGCGTGTTCTGCCCCGACCCGGAAGTCGTCTGGGTTCCGTTTGCCCTCAGGCGGGCGCGGCAGGTGATTCGCCGGTACGGGATCGATACCGTCATGATTACGGTGCCGCCCTTCTCGGCGCTCATCGTTGGATTACGGCTCAAGCAGGAGTTCCCCCATATCAAATTTGTCGCCGACTTCCGGGATGAGTGGCTGGATTACTATCTGAATGAATTCGAGTTCTACAAAGGCGGCTATATGCGCACCCGCTCCACGGCGATCGAGCGGGATGTGGCAACGCAGGCCAGCCTGATTGCCTCCGTCACGCCTGGTATTGTCGAGATCATGCAGCGGCGCTACCCGGACCTGCCCGCCACTAAGTTTGGGCTGGTCTACAACGGATATGATTCCGAACAGTTCGCCGATTTCAAGGCCCGGCCCCACGGCACGGGGAAGGTGGTCATCACCTATGCGGGCACTCTGCACCCCACCAGTTCGCCCAAGCCCTATTTTGACGCGCTGGACAACCTGCCGGACAATCTGAGGGCTCACGTGGAGACACGTTTGATGGGGCGGGTCACCGATGGCGAGGCCCCCCATCTGGAAAATCGGAAGTCCGTCATCCGGGAGTACGGCTTCCTGCCCCAGCGGGAAGTGTTCCGGCATCTGGAGGAGACCGGCTACCTGCTGCTGATACAGAACTACGCGCCTGCTCTGGGCGGCAAGATCTTCGAGTACCTGGCGACCGGAAAGCCGATTCTTGCCATCACTCACGAGCATGGCGAAGTGGCGCGGCTCCTCAAGGAAACGGGCGGCGGTTTGTGGGCCGATCCATCCACGCCCGGAGCGATTGAGGCCATGCTGACCAGGGCCGTTGAAGCTGTCCTCCAGGGCAAGCCGGTCTGCGGCCTGGATCGTTCCAGCGTCGAGCGGTTTGACCGCCGGAACCAGGCTGCCGAATACGCCCGGTTGATGCGCGCCGCCCAACCGTAGTCCTGCACCCTGCCGGGGGTGCTTAACCGTTTTGGGGAGCGGCAACGCCCGCTGACGCTCGCGGCTCTGCAAGTGGCGGAATCCAAATCCCCAAAACGGTTAATCGCCCCACTGGAAGGGCTCTGCGAAGCGGCTTGCCATCGCACGCGCACGGGCGTACTTCAGAGCGTGGCCACGCTCATAAGAAGCGGCCGGGGCATCCCCGCCTGGCGCCTGCTGCGTTGGCTCGCACCTCAGCCGGCAACCGCGGGCGGGGCTTGGCGGCGAATCCATTCCACCGTCCGGCGGATGCCCTCTGTGAACAGGATTCCGGGCTGATAACCCAGAACCCGGCGCGACTTCTGCAGGTCGGCGTAGGTGATCGGCACGTCGCCCGGCTGCACCGGTAGCCGGCTGATCTTCGCCGGCTTACCAACGGCGCTGGCAATGGCCTCCACCATCTCGGACAGCAGAACGGGTGAAGAGTTGCCGAGGTTGAACACGTCGAACGCGCAATCGTGCCGCAGGGCGGCCATGATCCCGTCCACCGTGTCACTCACAAAGGTGTAGTCCCTGCCCATGGATCCATCCCCAAAAAAGGGCACTTCCCTGCCTGCCTCGATCAACTCGATGAACTTCCGGATCGCCAGGTCCGGACGCTGCCTGGGACCGTAGACGGTGAAGAATCTCAGGCAAACCACCTTCAATCCATAAAGATGAGAGTAGGTGTAGGCCATTTTCTCGCCGGCGATCTTGGTCGCCGCGTAGGGCGAAATAGGCTGCAAGGCGGGGTCGTCCTCCACGAACGGGATGCGGTTGGTAACGCCGTAAACCGAACTGGACGAGGCAAACACAAAACGCCGCACCCCATGCAGGCGCGCCGCCTCCAGCAGCAGAGTCGTGCCCCCGACGTTGACCTGCTCATAGAGAACTGGTTGCTCCAGGGACGGCCGAACCCCGGCGCGGGCGGCGAGATGGATGACGGCCTCCGGCTGGAACTCCTTGAAAACCAGGGTCACGCGCTCCTGGTCGCGTATGTCGCCGTGGTAGAACGCCACTGGGCCGGTATTGCGCACACTGTCGAGATTGGCCTGCTTGAGCCGCGGTGAATAGTAATCATTCAGGTCGTCCAGGATCGCGACTTCATGCGCCTCGCCGATCAATCGCTCCGACAAATGGGAACCTATAAATCCGGCGCCGCCGGTAACGAGTATCTTCACATTCTCCCCACTATTCGCCCCTGGCGCTCAGCGCGGCCAGCTCCAGTTGCCGTACCGTCTCTTCGCCCACGGCGCTCCATGTCCGGGCATGGCCCCAACGAGAGATCGCCTCCCGGTCCCACACGGTCCGGACCGCCAGTTCCAGGCTATTCCGCAAAGATACGGCATCGCCCGCCGGGACCACAAATCCATAAGCGCGATCAGGCAGCATATCCGGCACGCCGCCAACGTCGGTGGCCACCGCCGGAGTCCCGCAGGCCAACGCCTCGTGTACGACGTTGGGCCAACCTTCGCGGCTGCTGGCGAGGCACAGAACGTCGGCCGCGGTCATATACTCGGCCAGATCGTTCTGCGGTACGCCGGGCACGAAATGGACCTCGGCCTGGAGGTTCAGCCGGGCCGTCAGCGCTCGCAGCGGCTCCTCGAAATCGCCTTCGCCACCGCGATCGCCGACAATCCACAGCTCCGCGTCGAGACCGGCTTTTCGCATCTGCCCAAGGGCCTCAATGGCATGGTGATGCCCCTTCCGCTCGATCAGGCAGCCGGCACTGAGGATGTGTTTGGCCTGCTCCCGCATACCCAGCTTGGCGCGGCAGAGCGTCCGGTCCCGCGGATAGAAAGTGGCGGGATCAACGCCATTCGGGATCGTTACGGCGCGGTCCGGCTCCACCCCCATCCGGATGGCAAACGCCCGCAGTCTCTCCGACACCGCAATCACCCGGCCGGCGCGCCGCAGCGCCCATCGCATCCACCAACCCACCAGCCTGGCCTGCGCATGGCTGGTCTCATTGCCGCGCAACGTCACCGTGAAGGGCCGGCCGGTAAACAGCGACAGGAGGCAGGCCGCCTCGCCGGCGGGATGGCCGAAGTGGGCATCGATGACGTCGAATTTCAAGCGCCGTAACGACCATAGCGAGCATAGCGCCAAGAGTGCGGGCGTCAGCCACGGTGTGCCCGGCAGATAAAACCAGCGCGGCCGGAAGACCGCCAACCGGCCATCGGCGGACACGCGTTCCGCCCGTTCCGGGAAAAGGTGGTTGGGGTTTCCGTACTCCACCCACGCCACGGGCGCGACAACCTGAATCTGAGCCCGGGCAGCCATAGCCTGCAGCCGCGAGCGGATGAAGATTCCCGAATGCAAAGCGCCGGGACGCGGGAAAACCGTCGTAAAACTCAGAATCGAGAGTGGACGGCCAGGCGGCCCGCCCCGCAGCTCAGCAACGTACGGCATTCTGCCTAATCACCTGTTCCTGCAAGAATCGCCGCATTCCCTCTTGCACCTTTGTACCATCATTGCCGCCCGCCGGTCGTAGCGGCATCGAGCTGGAATGGGAGGCGCGGACTGCGCGCTCCGCCGGGTGAAATAGGCGTCCGCCCGGCGCGGCCCCATCGGCGGGCGGCTGAGGCGGACAAGCCTGGCTGGGCTGATGCCTGCGGCGGACGTATTCCGCCTGTCGAGCGGCTGTGAGGAATCGGCCAGTGCGGCGAGGTGGTGAGCGGTGCGTCCGCCCGGCGCGGCCCCATCGGCGGGCGGCTGAGGCGGACTCTGATTCCCATGTGCGCCATTGAGCGGTGCGTCCGCCCGGCGCGGCCCCACCGGCGGGCGGCTGAGGCGGACAGGCCCGGCTGGGCTGATGCCTGCGGCGGACGTATTCCGCCTGTCGAGCGGCTGTGAGGAATCGGCCAGTGCGGCGAGGTGGTGAGCGGTGCGTCCGTGGCGGCCGCTGACGCCGGGCGCCGGCGTCAGCCCCGAATCAAACGCGCCGTCAGCTCCAAAGTGAGGACGCGGCCCGCCGTTTCCGCCTCCGCCCCGCCCGGTACGCGGGATCCTTCCAAAACCCGGCGCAACGTGTCCGGTTGGTAAAGGGCCCTGGTTTGCATGGTGGCCGGGTTCAGGCAGTCGTGCACCTCATCCAACTCCCACAGTTGCGCCATGGGATATCCGGAGGGCGCACTGGCGGGCGGCTTTTGTCCCAGATGCCGCAGCCGGCGCAGCACCGCTGCGCCGACCTCCAGCGCCAGCGGGCCAAAACGATGAATCGTATTCCAGCGGACCGGCAGCGCCGGATAGCCCGCAGCCAGGGGCATGGCTGCCAGTTCCGGACTCTGGTATTCAATCAGACGCCGGCTCAGCCGGTGACGGACGCGTTGAGACGGCGGCGTGGCGAGAGCGGCTTCCATCGGCGCACGGAACGCGAAAGGCGACAGGCTGGGCCAGATGCGGCTGGTGGCGCTGGCGATGCGGCCCTGCCAGCGCTGCATGCGCATCATCAGGTAGCAGGCGTCCAGCAGCGCGGTGTTGGGCAACCCCTCCATTCCCGCCGTGGTGCGTTGTATCACGCCCGCCAGGTCGTCCACCAGCGAGTCCGGATAGCTGGCGGCCAGCAGGCCCGGATAGGCGTCCTGCATCGCGAAACGTTTCGCCGACACCATGCGCGGATTGAAGTGGCCGTGCCGCCCGATATCAGGCAGAAGGATCTCCCACCACTGTCCCTTGCAGATCTCTCCATTTGACCCGTTGATGGTGGCCTGAAAGGCGCCGGCATTTTCCGTGTGCACGCGCAGCGTGGAGTAGTAGTGCAGAATGTCGAATTCGCCGTCCACTAGTGGCGCCGAGGCCTGACAAAGCCGCCACAGCTCGCCAGTTGTGACGTCGGAGCGCTTCCGCTGGGTGTGATTCAGCCCGAACTCGCGGGCCAACTGACCGGCCACCAGTACATCGGGCTCGGTGTCTTCGCCGTTGACGATGGTGTCGAAGCGCCGGCCGGTTTGCAGCATGGCGCCCAGCAGAGCGCGCGAGTCGAAACCGCCGGTCAGATCGAGAATGGGCCGCTCGTACGTCTGGCCGATCACGTCCATGGCGTCACGCAGCGCATGGGCCAGTGGCTCCACGCCGCCGGGTTGACGGGCCCGGTCGAAGCACACCTCGGACAATCGCCAGTAGCAAGTCTCCCGGACGGCCGCTCCGCCGGGCGCAAAGCGGGACACCGTGGCCGGCGGCAGCTTTTCGATGCCCTGGAACATGGAGCGCCGCTCGAAGCTGCTGCCGTACGAGAAGAAGTAGCGCAGCGAAACGGGGTCGAGCTCCGGGCTGAGTAGAGCCGCCAGGATGAGCGAGGAGGTGCAGAGTAAAACAGCGCCGCCCGCCTGTGCGGAGTAGGCGTGAATGGTCCCGAGACGGTCAGTACAAACGATAAGCTCCCCGGGCGAAAACCCGGGCGTGACCAGGGCAAACGGACCGTCGGACGCGTCCATCCACGATTCCAACCCGGACGATTCCCGAGGCGCGGCCCGCGCCATCCGGCGCAGCCCTTCCTCGCCGGTCTTGCGCTCGTAAAACCACGCGCCGGCGCCCAGAATCCAGCTCTGTCCCTGCGTAGCTTGAAGCGCTGCCCCGGCCGGCTGGACCAGGGACGGAAACAGGGCCGCGGCCAGGCAGCCGTCACGGAACTCGGCCTGTGGCTTCAAGCCGGTGATCCGAAGGAATGCGGCGCAGGCCAGATCCAACCACTGGGCCGCCTGAGCGGGCTCCCTGGCGGTAACCGCGAACCACTGCGCCATGATTATTGCCGCGCCGCCACCGGCATCGATTCCGCCAGAAGTTGTCCTGGGGTGTCATTGCCATAGCGGTCTTCCCAGCAGGCCAGTATGAACAAGCTCCAGAATTCTCGGCCGTAGTTGCTCCGGCCCGACTGGTGCAGGCCCCACATCTGGCGAACGAACGCCAGATTGATCCACTGTTCCATTCGCGGCCGCAGAACCAGCGCTTCAAAGACAGGGCGAAGCGTGGTCCGGAACCAACTGTCCAGCGGCACGGCGAAGCCCTGTTTCGGGCGGAACAGGATTTCATCCGGCAGGCGGCGGCGCAGCAAATCCTTAAAGATGTACTTGCCCTCACCGTCGCGGATTTTGAAAGATGTGGGCATGCGGCCTGCCAACTCCCCAAACCGGTAGTCGAGCCACGGACAACGCGCTTCCAGTGAATAGGCCATGCTGGCGCGATCCACCTTCACCAGGATGTCGCCAGGCAGATAGGTCTCCACATCCACAGCTTCCAACTGCTGCAGCGGCGGCAGATGGCTGAAGGCGCGAAACCGGTTGATATAGTTTTCGGCGGGCGAGTATCCACCCAGCTCAGCCTGCAGCGCCGGGGAAATCGTCCTTTCGTACAGACCGAAGCGGAACCCTGTCATCGCCTCAAAGTAGGCGCCCCCCAACTCCTGGGAGAGGCCTTCCAGCGTTGCCTTGGCCCGCAGCGGGCGAGGGAATGCGTCCAGCTTGGGATACCAGCGGGCCGCCGTTTTCACCACGGAATTGCGAAACCAGCCTGGCAGAGCGGTGCGGAAACGATCCTCGGCCAACGCAAAGCGGTAGCGGCGGTAGCCGCCCAGCAACTCATCGGCGCCGTCTCCGGACAGAGCGACGGTGACGTGCTGGCGGGTCATCTTCGAGAGATAGAGCGTGGGGATGGCGGAGGAATCGGCGAACGGCTCGTCATAGTGCTCCACCAGCACATGCAACATCTCCTCAATGTCGAAGGTGACGATCTGCTCATGATGCTCGGTGCCGTAGCGTTCCGCCACCAGGCGGGCGTAACGGCTCTCGTCCATCTCCTTCGCCGAAAAACCGATGGAAAAACTCTTCACCTGGCGCTCGGAACGGCCGACCATCATGGCCACAACCGCGCTGGAGTCCACGCCGCCGCTGAGGAAGCCGCCCAATGGCACCTCGCTCATCATGCGGCGCTCTACGCAGTCTTCCGCCAGGGCGGCCAGCTCTTCCTGCGCCTTGCCGTAATTCATGCCCTCGTCGATTTCAAATGGCAACTGCCAGTAGCGGCGGATGCGCGTGCCGTCGTTGCTCAGCGTCAGGCTGTGCGCCGGCGGCAGTTTGCGCACCTGCCGGAAGATCGTGGCGGGGTCCGGGATATAGCTAAACCGCAGAAAATCGGCTATGCTCTGCGGGTCGAGGCGGCGGTCGAAGCCGGGCAGAGCGCTGAAACATTTCAGTTCGCTGGCGAAACAGATCCGGAACCCGTCCAGACCGGTGGAGTAGTAGAGCGGCTTCTTGCCAAAGCGGTCGCGCGCCAGGAAGAGCTCCTGTTTGCGAGTATCCCAGATGGCGAAAGCGAACATGCCGTTGAGATACTCCGGGGTCTTCTCGCCCACCTCCTCGTAGAGATGGACGATCACCTCCGTATCGCTGTGCGTCTGGAACTGGTGCCCTTTTTTGATGAGATCGCCGCGCAACTCCAGGTAGTTGTAGATCTCGCCGTTGAACACGATTTGGATGGAACCGTCTTCATTCCCAAGCGGCTGCCCGCCGCCGGAGACGTCGATAATGCTGAGCCGGCGGTGGCCCAGTGCTGCCGGCCCTTCCTGAAAATAGCCGAATCCATCCGGTCCGCGGTGCCGGATCAGCTCACACATATCTTTCAACCACGAAGGGTGGCTGATCGATGGGGAAGAAGAAATATAGCCAGCAATGCCGCACATAGTAAGGGATAAACTCTGACTTTACTATAGCCTGGGCCTGGTTTGTGCCCAGGAGCTCGCTACGGGTTCGCTACCGCCACGCCCGCCTTGCCAACGGCTGGGCCGGCGGCCGCAGGGCGCAGCATCCCCAGTGAGCGTCCCCGTGGATGACGAAAGCCCATGCGTCCAGCCTGGGCATGGA
>JBBQLF010000004.1:0-24989 GCA_038327695.1 Bryobacterales bacterium | reverse complement strand
CCTTGGTCTGGCCGCGATGTTCAGCGCCGCCGCCGCGAGCCTGTTCGCGCTAGTGGGTATGTTGCGCATGCCCAAGGCCGCCGTGCTGAGCTCCCCCTCCAAGAAGTTCAAAGCCGTCCTGCCTGACAACCTTGCGGCGGGCGAAGCCTTCGTGCCCCCCGGACGCTCTGTGGCACTGTTCCGGGACGGCGCAGGCGTGTATGCCATCTCCACGGTGTGCACGCATCTCGGCTGTATTATCAAGCCCAATCCGGAGGGATTCGAGTGCCCGTGCCACGGCTCGCGTTTCGCCGGTGATGGCTCGGTGACACGCGGACCCGCCCCGCGCGCGCTGCCTTGGCTGAAGGTCACCCACACCGGCGGCAACTGGATCATCGACGAAGGCGCGCCCGTCCCTCCAGGAACGAAGGTGCAGGCATGACCCCCGTTGTGCCGCCACCAAACCCGCTCCAGGAGTTCCTGGACAACTTGAAGGCGGCGCCGCGCCGCATCTACGAAACGGCTTTCCGCAGCGGCAAGCCGGTGACGGATCGCTCCCGCTCCACGTTCGTCTTCGGCAACGTGTTCCTCCACCTGCACTCGGTGCGGACGCATCGCTGGACGCTGCGCTGGAGCACCACGATGGGCCTGGGCATCATCACAGCCTCAGCGTTTCTGATCACGTTGATCACCGGCGTGATGCTGATGTTCTACTACAAGCCCTTCCCCGAAGCCGCCTACGACTCGATGAAGGACATCCATTTCGTCGTGCCCACCGGCCGGTTCATGCGCAACATCCATCGCTGGGCGGCCAACGTGATGGTGCTGACTGCAATCCTGCACATGGCGCGCGCCTTCTACACCGCCTCCTACCGCAAACCGCGGGAGTACAACTGGCTGATCGGGCTCGGCCTGCTGGTGGTCACACTGGGCCTGTCGTTTACGGGCTACCTGCTGCCGTGGGATCAACTGGCCTACTGGGCCATCACCATCGGCGCCAACATTGCCCAGTCGCCGCGCGAGGTGACCGACGCTCTCGGCATCACACAGTATTTCGATCCCGGCGGAATGCAGAAACTGCTGCTGTTGGGCTCCGACGTGGTGGGGCCGGAGGCGCTGATCCGCTTCTATCTGCTGCACGTGATGTTGCTGCCACTGGCACTGGCGGCTTTGATGGGCGTGCACTTCTGGCGCATCCGGAAAGATGGTGGCCTGGCCCGGCCGGCCGATGCCGACCGGAGACTGGGACCGCCGCCGGCAGGCACCTATCCGATCTTCACCGACGCCCCGCAACGCACCTATCATCTGGCCGCTGTCGTCAAAGGGAAGACTCCGGCAGTGAACAACGGTCCGGAGAACACGGTTCCGGCCATGCCGCATCTGTTCTATGCCGAGCTCGGTGTGTTCATGCTGACCGTGTTTGTCTGCCTGGCCCTTGCGCTAGTCTCGGACGCGCCGTTGAAAGAACTGGCCAATCCGAACATCCCGGAGAATCCGGCCAAGGCGCCGTGGTATTTCCTGGGCCTCCAGGAACTGGTGTCGTTCTCCGCGTTCATGGGCGGCATCGGCGTGCCGGCCATCGTGCTGCTGGGCCTGGGCCTGATTCCCTATCTGGACCGGGAGACCGAGGGGACGGGCGAGTGGTTTGGCGGGCCGGGCGGCTGGCCGCTGGTGCGGCGCTCCATCCTGCTCGGATTGGGCTCGACCCTGTTGGTGGAGACTCTGGTGATCCGTTTTGGCTGGCTTCGCGAGTGGTTCCCGAAGATCCCGCAACTGATCATCACGGCGGTGAACCCTGCCACGATTTTGACCACGATCTACGCGCTGTACTCGCTGTGGCTGATTCGCAGATACCGCTCGACGCGTGCCGGCGCGCTCGGTCTGTTCACCTGCTTCCTGTGCGGGTTTCTAGTGCTGACCATCATCGGCACCTACTTCCGAGGTCCTAACTGGGTGTTCTACTGGTCCCCGGCCGACTGGCCGAAACACTAAAGCCATGCCGAAGAACAAATACCTGCTGCTCGTATCAAGCCTCGGAGTGCTGGCTCTGCTGATGGCCTCGGCGGTGGAAGAGAACTTTCTGAAGGAGTGGCGCAAGATCCAGGGCGCCGCCATCAACGACGAGGGACCCATTGAGGTCCGGCTGCGCCAGGTGATCAACCCTGGTCTGCGCGTGACTGACCGATGCGTTTCCTGCCATGTCACCATGGGCGCGGGCGAAGGCAGCGTACGAGGAGCCAAGGTTCTGGTGGCGCACAAGGCGGTGGTTCACGACCCGGCCGAATACGGCTGCACGGTGTGCCATGGCGGGCAGGGGCTGGCCACGGAAAAGGCGGAGGCCCACGGCGATGTACACTTCTGGCCCGAGCCGATGTTACCTGCCCGCTTCAGCTACGCCGGCTGTGGCACCTGCCACGCGCCCTTAAACGTACCGGGCAGCGAAACCTACCGTCGCGCGGTGTCCACCTTTGAGCGCCTGGATTGCTACGCCTGCCACCGGGTGGAAGGCAAGGGCGCGACCATTCGGCCCGATGGCAGCGGCATGGAGGGCCCGGACCTGACACGGGTGGGCGTGACCGGCTATGACCGGGACTGGTACGCCAAGCACCTGACCAAAATGGAGACGGCGCCGCTGAGAGCATGGAAGGCGGGCTTTGCGCCGGTGACGGAAGCCGACCGGCAATTGCTCGCCATCTACCTCTCCACGTGCGTGGGCGCGTCGAAGTTGGTGGAGGCCAAAGCGGCGTTCCACACGGCGGGCTGCCTGGGGTGCCACAAGGTGAGCGGCGTGGGCGGCGACGCCGGACCGGACCTGTCGCGGGCGGGCGAGAAAGACCCTGCGCTGGTGAACTTCGCGCACGTCAACGGCCCGGCAACGCTGGCCAACTGGCAGGCCGAACACCTCCGGTCGCCACTGTCCATCGTCACCGGCTCTCAGATGCCCGCGCTGGGCCTGGACGATCAGGACATCGACCAGCTCGTCTTCTACACGCTCTCGCTGCGGCGCCGTGAGGTGCAGGGCAACTACGTGCCCAAGGACCGCATGCGCGCGCAACGCTTCGGCGAGCGCGAGTTTGCCGGCGATGGCGGCACGGTGTATGGAACTTTCTGTGCCGGGTGCCATGGTTTGGTGGGCGGCGGCATTCGCAGTGCGGGGCTGGCATCGTTTCCTTCCATCGCAAATCCGGATCTGCTGGAGCGCGTTTCTGACCAGTTTCTGGAAGACACCATCCGGCAGGGACGCCCCGGACGGCGGATGCCGGCCTGGGGTAGCTCAGCCGCCGGGTTGAAGCCCGGCGAGATCGGTGCTGTGGTTGGCTATCTGCGGGCGTTGAGCGGAGTCCAGTACAAGCCGGAGAGTGCCGCGCCGCGCTGGGTTCACGGCGACGCAGCCGCCGGCAAAGCGCTGTTCGGCTCCACCTGCGCCGGTTGCCACGGGGCAATGGGCGAGGGCGCCGAAGCCCCCGCGCTCAACAATCAGGTGCTGCTGGCCTCGGCCACCGACACCTACCTGGTGGAAACCATCGGCCGCGGGCGGCGGGGTACGGTGATGCAGGGCTTTTTGGATCCGTCGCCCACGCGCCGCACGCTGTCGGCTCAGGAGATCGAATCCGTCGTCGCGTTTGTCCGCACCTGGGAGAAAGGGAAACCATGAACAACGATGGCTCTCGACGCAAGTTTCTGGCCGGCCTGTCGGCCGCGGGGCTGGGCGCGTTCGCCGCCTCCGCCAACAAGGCATGGGGCCTGGATGCGCCGGCCAATCCGCTGGCGGCCTATCCGGATCGAGGATGGGAGAAGGCCTACCGCGATCTGTGGCACTACGACTCGAAGTACACGTTTCTGTGCGCGCCCAACGACACGCACAACTGCCTGCTGAACGCTTACGTCCGCCAGGGCGTGATCACCCGCATCGGGCCGACCATGCGGTATGGTGAGGCCTCCGATCTGAGCGGAAACCACACCAGCAGCCGGTGGGACCCAAGGATCTGCCAGAAGGGGTTGGCGCTGACGCGCCGCTTCTACGGCGACCGGCGCGTGAACCAGTGCATGGTCCGCGTGGGTTTCAAGAAGTGGTTTGACGAGGGGTTCCCGCGCGGCAGCGACGGCAAGCCACCGGTGGAGTATTTCAACCGCGGGCGGGACCAGTGGATCCGCATGCCGCACGATCAGGCGGCCACCATCGTCGCCGCGGCGCTGAAGAACATCGCCGAAACCTATACCGGCGAAGAGGGCAAGCGCAAACTCACAGAGCAGCACTACGACCCGGCGGTGGTGGAGGCCACACAGGGTATCGGCACGCAGGTGATGAAGTTCCGCGGCGGCATGCCGCTGCTGGGCATGACTCGCGTGTTTGGCATGTACCGCATGGCCAATTCCATGGCGCTGCTCGACGCGCAGATCCGCAAGGTAGGCCCGGACAAAGCCGTCGGCGCCAAGGGCTTCGACAACTACTCCTGGCACACAGATCTGCCGCCGGGCCACCCGATGGTGACCGGCCAGCAGACGGTGGAGTTCGATCTGCACGCCGTGGAGCACTGCCGCACGCTGGTGGTGTGGGGCATGAACTGGATCACCACCAAGATGCCCGATGCGCACTGGCTGACCGAGGCGCGGTTGAAGGGGACCCGCGTGGTGGTGATCGCCTGCGAGTATTCGGCCACGGCTACCAAGGGCGATGATGTGATCGTCGTGCGTCCGGGTACGACACCGGCGCTGGCCCTGGGCCTCGCCAATGTAATTCTGCGCGAGAAACTTTACGACGCCGACTATGTCAGGCGCTTCACCGACATGCCGCTGCTGGTCCGCATGGACACGCTCAAGCATCTGCGCGCGACGGAGGTATTTGGCGGCGGGGTGGCCGAGCTGAAGAAGACGAAGATTCTGAAAAAGGGCGAGAAGGCGCCGCCACCCGATCAGCACGACCAGATGATCGTATCGGAGGAGTTGCGGACGGAGTGGGGCGACAACGTGTGGTGGGACCGCAAGTCGAATTCGCCCAAGGCCATCACTCGGGACAGTGTCGGCAAGGATTCGCCCATCGTCGATCCGCTGCTGGAAGGTTCGGTGGAGGTGACGCTCCACGATGGCAAGAAAGTCAGGTGCCGGCCGGTCTTTGACTTAATCTCCGAATACGCGGCGCACTTCGATCCGAAGACCACGGAAGAGCTGACCTGGGCGCCGGCGGCGGCGGTGGAGATGCTGGGGCGCCTTGTCGCCAAAGAGCCAGGCACCACTCTGTTTGCCATCGGCATGGGGCCGAACCAGTTCTTCAACAACGACAACAAGGACCGGGATACCCTGCTGTTGGCCGCACTGACCGGCAACATCGGACGGGTGGCGGGCAATGTTGGCTCCTACGCCGGCAACTACCGCACGGCGCTCTTCAACGGCTGTCCCCAGTACATCAACGAGAACCCGTTCGACATTGAACTAGACCCCGCCAAGCCCGCCCGGCCCAAGCAGTACTGGAAGGCGGAGTCGGCGCACTATTACAACCACGAGGATCACCCTCTGCGCGTCGGCAAGAAACTGCTCACCGGCAAGACGCACATGCCCTGCCCGACTAAGTCGCTGTGGTTCGCCAACGCGAATTCGATCCTGGGCAACGTGAAGTGGCACTTCAATACAGTGGTCAACGCGCTGCCGAAGATCGAGATGGTGGCGGTGAATGAGTGGTGGTGGTCGTCCAGTTGCGAGTGGGCCGATGTGGTGTTCGGCGTCGATAGCTGGGCGGAACTGAAGCATCCGGACATGACGGCGTCGGTGACGAATCCATTTCTGTCGGTGTTCCCGCGGACGCCGATGAAGCGGATCTTCCAGACCATGGGCGACATCGAGGTTCTCGCTCTCGTCGGCTCCAAGATGGCGGACCTGACCAAGGACAACCGGTTCAACGACTACTGGAAGTTCGTGCGGGAAGGGCGTACGAATGTCTACCTGCAGCGCATCCTCGATCATTCCAGCAACGCCAAGGGCTTCAACTTCGACGACCTGGAAGCGAAGGCCAAGCAGGGCATTCCCGCCATCCTGCAGAGCCGCACTTCTCCCAAGGTGGTGGGTTACGAGCAGGTGTACGACTCCCGGCCCTGGTACACCAAGACGGGCCGCCTGGAGTTCTACCGCGAGGAGAACGAGTTCATCGAGGCGGGCGAGAACTTGCCGGTGCATCGCGAACCGGTGGATTCCACCTTCTACGAGCCGAACGTCATCGTGGCGCCCAAGCACGAAGCGCTGCGGCCGGATGGCCCGGAGAAATACGGTGTGAAGCGCGACGATCTGAGTTGCGAGACGCGCTGCGGCCGCAACGTGGTGCTCACCTGGGCTGAGACGAAGAAGACGGCTCACCCGCTGATGAAAGACGGCTACAAGTTCATCTTCCACACCCCGAAATACCGGCACGGCGCGCATACCATGCCCATCGACACAGACATGATCGCCGTGTTGTTCGGCCCCTTCGGCGATCTCTACCGCCACGACAAGCGCAGCCCCTTCGTGGCGGAAGGCTACGTGGACATCAATCCAGACGATGGCCGCTCACTGGGCGTGCACGATGGCGATTACGTCTGGATCGACGCCGATCCCGAAGACCGGCCGTTCCGCGGTTGGCAGAAGGACAAGAAGAACATGGAGTTTGCGCGGCTGCTCTGCCGGGCGCGCTACTACCCGGGCACACCGCGCGGCGTGACGCGCATGTGGTTCAACATGTACACCGCAACGCCCGGTTCCATGGAGGGCATCAAGAGCCGGAAAGACGGCTTGGCGAAGAATCCCCGCACCAACTATCAGGCCATGTTCCGTTCGGGCTCGCACCAATCGTGCACGCGCGGCTGGCTGAAGCCCACCTTGATGACGGATTCGCTCGTCCGCAAGGAGATGTTTGGACAGCAGCTCGGCAAGGGGTTCCTGCCTGATGTCCACTGTCCGACCGGCGCGCCGCGAGAGTCGTTCGTGAAGATCACGCGCGCCGAACCCGGCGGCATCGATCAGAAGAGCCTGTGGCGGCCAGCGGCCATGGGCATCCGGCCCGGCTACGAATCGGCCGCGATGAAGAAATATCTGGCGGGCGAATTCTTCGGCGGAAAGAAGGAGAAGTAAACATGGCGCGCGTCTTCAACTGGCAAATTGGCCGCGAGATGTCCTACTGGTATCCGGAGAGCCGGCCGCAGAAGCAGTTCGCTGCCGTGTTCGATACCAACAAGTGCATCGCCTGCCAGACCTGCACGCTGGCGTGCAAAACTACATGGACTTCCGGCAAGGGCCAGGAGTACATGCTGTGGAACAACGTGGAGTCCAAGCCCTACGGCAGCTATCCGCAGGCCTGGGACCTGAAGCTGTTGGACATGCTCAACGCCGGCAAGTGGGATGGCAATGTCTACGAGGGGCAGACCATCTTCGAATCCGCGCCGGCGGGCGAGCGCGTCATGGGTTGGCGCCCCGAGGATCAGGACTACTCCTACCCGAACGTCGGCGAAGATGACTGCGCTGGTCAGGTGAACCACGGCGCGCTGATGTCGCTGCCGCATATGCAGTGGTTCTTTTATCTGGCGCGCATCTGCAACCACTGCTCGAACCCGGCGTGTCTGGCGTCGTGCCCTCGCGGCTCCATCTATAAACGGCAGGAGGACGGCATCGTCCTGGTGGACCAGAGCCGTTGCCGCGGCTATCAGGAGTGTGTGCGAGGCTGCCCGTACAAGAAGGTGTTCTTCAACCCGATGACGGGCACCTCGGAGAAGTGCATCGCCTGCTATCCGAAGGTCGAGCAGGGCTTGCAGCCCCAGTGCTTCGTCAACTGCATCGGCAAGATCCGCATGGCCGGCTATATCAACCGGCCGGAGAAGGCGCAGGGCGACAACCCCATCGATTACCTGGTGCACATCAAGAAGATCGCCCTGCCCCTGTTTCCCCAGTACGGGCTGGAGCCGAACGTCTATTACATCCCGCCGGTGCACGTGCCGTCGTCGTTCAACCGGCAACTGTTCGGGCCCGGCGCGGATGCGGCGGTAGCAGCCTACAAGAATGCGCCGAAGGACCCGGATCTGGCCGCGCTGCTGTGTCTGTTCGGTTGCACGGAGTCCATGATGACCCACTGGCGCCGACAGGGCGATTCGGTCTCCGCCAGCGACGACAAGGGCAAGGAACTGGTGAAGGTTCCCGTGAAGGAACCTGTCATCATCCGCCCCGCCTTTGACCCCAAGCAACAGCTCGTGCGCATTAATTGCCCCTAAGGATTTCCGCCATGAGACGCCGCTATCTTATTTGTCCGATTCTGATCCTGAGCGCTGCGTGCAGCCGCGCGCCGCGTCTTGCCAACGATGTGGAAGTTGTTCCGGCGCCGAAGCTCACGCTGGACCCGAACGACGCAGTTTGGCGCGACGCGCCGGAACATGTGGCCAAACTGCTGCTGCAGGACTTGGTGGAGCCGCGCCTGATGAAGGCGTCCACCGCGGAAGTGCGCGTGCAGGCCATCACTAACGGGGCCGAAGTGTCATTCCGTCTGCACTGGCTGGATCCAACTGTGAACGACCAGAGCGGCCCAGGACGCATGGTGGATTCGTGTGCGATTCAACTGCCGCAGAGGATCGAGAAAGACGCGCCCGCGCCGCAGATGGGCGAAGCGGGCCGCGTGGTGGAGGTCACGATGTGGCGGGCGGACTGGCAGGCCTATGTGAATGGCCGAGGCGATACGATTCGCGACGTCTATCCGAACGCCGCCATCGATCACTATCCCTTCGACGCGCAGTCGCTGGAGAAGGGCTCGGCGGCGCAGGCTGATATGGCGAAGCGCTACGCACCGGCGGACGCCGCCGGCAATCGCCGGGTGGGCCCCAGGAAGTCGCCGGTGGAAGACTTGGTGGCCAACGGACCCGGCTCGCTCAGCCCGAACCCGTCGGGAGCGTCCATTGGCCGCGGTGAGCGGACCAAGGATGGGTGGGCCGTGGTGATCCAGCGCCGGTTGCCCGAGCGTCTGTCGCCGAAGGTCCGGTCGCAAGTGGCCTTCGCGGTTTGGGAG
Organism: Bryobacterales bacterium; assembly: GCA_038327695.1. Classification (GTDB taxonomy): domain Bacteria; phylum Acidobacteriota; class Terriglobia; order Bryobacterales; family Bryobacteraceae; genus Paludibaculum. The sequence continues at coordinate 16,000 of JBBQLF010000004.1, read as the reverse complement.
GGCTCGCAGCATGAGGCAGGGGCGCGGAAGATGCGCACAGGTTGGATTCCGCTGTCGATGAAGGAGGCAAAGTGACAGCCGTGCAACCCGCTGTTCTCGATCTCGCGCGCCAGGCCGCCGAATGGCGTCTCATCGGGCTGCTGTTCGAACCGCCCTCTGACGAGTGGCGCGAGCAGATCTCCTCGCTCGCCTCGGAGGTGAAAGACGAAAAGCTCCAGCGCGCCGCCGTAGCCGCTCTGGAAGAGGCCGGCGACGAGCTTTACCACTCCATCTTCGGTCCCGGCGGACCGGCCAGTGCACGGGAGGCGAGCTACTTCGACAACATCCAGCTGGGCTACCTGATCGCGGAACTCGATGCGCATTACCTGGCGTTTGCCTACCAGTCTCCCTCGGTGGAAGCGCCGGATCATCTGGCGGTGGAGGCCGGCTTCATCGCCTATCTGCGCTTGAAGGAAGCCTATGCGCAGGCCGAGGGCGACCGGGAGCATGCGGAACTCACGCGGGAAGCGGCGCAGCATTTTATCAGCGAGCATCTGGCTCGCATGGCGCCGGCGCTACAGGAGAAATTGGCCAGCTCGGATGTCGAGTACTTGATGCTTGCCTCTGAGGCGCTGTTTGAACGCAGCGGCTCCATGAAGACTGCGCCTCAGGCCTTTCCCATCATTCAGGACTTGGCTGAAGCGCAGTTCGAGTGCGGCAGCGAGAGCGTCCCGGAATAGGTAAAGCGAGAGCAACATCTTGATACCATCAAACTCAACGCCATAGGTGCGCACCGGCTGGATGGCCGCACTGACACATTTGGCACTATGGGCGCTGCTCATTGAATCGGTCACCGGCATCGCCATCCGCTTCGCGCCGTTTCATCCGGCCATGGAATGGAGTGTCCTGCTGCACACTGTCCTTGGCGCACTGACACTGGTTCCACTCGCGATCTATCTGCTGCACCACTGGAACGACTACCGCCGTCAGGCGATTTCCGGCGTCGTGCTGCTCGGCTACCTGGCGACCACCGCGATTGCCATCTGCGCACTCCCGGGTAGCCTCGCCCATCGCGCAGTGCAATTCCTGGACGAACTGCCGGAGCTCCCGCGCAACGCCCTCGAGTTTCTGTGCCGGCCGTTGGAGGAGCGGTCTGTCGTCGTCGCCCGTACTTAAATGACGCTCACTTTCCCGGCCAACTTCGTGCTGGTGGTGGCCATGAACCCTTACAGTAGTGGTGGTGGAGAGACGGAATCGAAGCGCCATCTCGATTCGCTTCAGGGGGGCGCTCCCTCCCGCCACTGGCATTGGCCCTCCTGCCAGCCCGGCACTCCAGCTTCATGTTCCCGTTCAGTTGTTACCTGCACGCCTGTCCGTGCGGATATTAACTGAACGAGCCTTGGACTGGAGGGACGGGAGCGCAACACGCCACCCGAAACCGTGTTTTCCAGGCTGGAGGGCACCCACCTCCAGGACAGTTTTTCAATAACTTCAGAACTCCTGACCTCAAGGAATTTGAGATGCGCCCAAGGCTTAGACAAGTTTGAGGCCGGTGTCCGGGAAGATGGTCTCGGTTGCATTGAGTTGAGCGCAGAGATGGCGGACCGCTTGGTCGTGTGCGGACTGGGTGAGATGATGTAGCCGCACGGTCAGAGTCTTGGTTTCGAGATCTGGGATCAGGTCCACTTCCGTCGTGTAGATTTGGCGCAGGAGGGCGCGGGCATCATCGGCGCGATGGAGTTTGTCGCGTAACAGCGACGCCATGCAGCTTTCGGCGCGGTAGGCGAGGAGCGTGATGGTATCAATGAAGTGCTTCCTCTCGGTAAGCAGCCGGCTGAAACGATCTGACTCTGGCAGATCCTTGACTGCGATGTGATGGGGGGTCGGCTTACGCTGCTGTTTGAGTTGGTCAATGTCCCGGTTGAGGTTTTCAATTTGCTCTTGTAGTTGAGCCTTTCTGAACTGGTAACTGGACAGGCCGGATTCCGCCGGCGCCGGCTGTAAATCCAAAGCGCCAAACATGGCCAGTTGCCGCCGCCGCTTTCCACCTTCGGTGCGGATGTGGGAGTCGAGCTTGCGCCAAGCCGGGTTGACGGTCTGGATGGGGCCAGGCTCAGTCCTGGCGGCTCCGGAGATGGAACCGGCCCTACGCCGGGCGATCTACGAACTGCCGCCGCCTGGCCGGCGGTACTTGTACGTCCCGCTCTTCGATCATCCCATTTGGCTGCGCCCGGACGTCGAGTTGCGCGGATTCGGCAGGCAAAATGACGCTTTGGAGAGATGATCCATGAGCCAACAACCGGCGATGACCCGCCGCACCGCCCTGAAGAGCACACCGGCTCTCTACACCTCAGCCCTGCTTGGCGCCGCCGCGAAGGCTCCGCCCAATGTCCTGATTGTCCTGACGGACGATCAGGGATACGGGGATCTGTCCTGCCACGGGAACCCTGTCCTTCGCACTCCGCATCTGGATCGCCTGTGTGCAGAGAGCGTCCGTTTCACGCAGTTCCACGTCGCGCCGATGTGCACCCCGACGCGCAGCCAGTTGATGAGTGGTGTGGACTGCCTGCGGAACGGTGCCATGGCGACCGCCTGCGGCCGGTCGCAGTTGCGCAGCGAACTGCCTGCCCTGGCTGATGCGTTTTCGGCGCACGGCTATCAGACCGGCATCTTCGGGAAGTGGCACCTGGGCTACTCCTATCCCTTCCGCCCCATGGATCGCGGCTTCCGGGAAGCGAACTATTTTCTTGGTTACGGAATTACGGGAGCGGGGGACTTCTGGAACAACGACTACTTCGACCCTCGTTACTATCGCAACGGCGAACCGCGGCGCGCGAAAGGCTACTGCAACGAGGTGTGGTTCGACCTCGCGATGCAGTGGATGGACCAGTGCCGCGGACGCCGCCAGCCCTTCTTCGCCTACCTGCCCACCAACATCCCCCACTTTCCGGAATGGGTCGCAGACCGCTACCGGGAAGTCTACGAAGGCAAGGGACCGGCGCAGTACTTCGGCATGGTCGCGAATCTGGACTGGAACGTGGCGAGGCTGGACGCATTCCTGCGCAGGACGGGGCTGCGAGACAACACCATCGTAATGTTCATGCCGGATAACGGCGGCGTCACCGGCGTCAAGCTGTTTAATGCAGGCATGCGCGGGGGCAAGACCAGCCTCTACGACGGGGGCCATCGCGTGCCGTGTTTCGTCCGCTGGCCGGCCGGAAACCTCGCACAGGGGCGCGACATCGCCGTGCAGACGCAGGTCCAGGATGTCTTCCCTACGCTGCTTGACCTGTGCGGCGTCGCGAAACCCGCCAACGCCGCTTTCGACGGCGCGAGCCTGGCGCCCTTGCTGCGCAGCAGTCCGGACGGATTGGCCGATCGCATGTTCGTCGTGCAGTTCTATCAGAACAGCCTGGAAAAAGGACGTGCCGCGGTGATCTGGAACGACTGGCGCCTGATCAACATGAGGGAGCTGTACAATAGCCGCGACGATCCGGGCCAGCAGACTGATGTCAGCGAAGCGCATCCGGAGATCGTCGCGCGAATGCGTGCCTACTACGAGCGCTGGTGGGCGGGCGTCGAGACGCGCGTGAATGACCTGGTTCCCTCCCACGCCGGATCGGTCCAACAGGATCCGGCACTGCTGTGCTGCTCCGAATGGGAGAATGTGCGCGCAGACGGCCAGACGTCGGTGCGCGAAGCGGTTGGGGGCGCACGCGGCGGACCTTGGAATGTCCTTGTGGAACGGCCTGGCAATTACACGGTGGAACTACGCCGCTGGCCGATGGACGCGAACCTCGCCCTTTCTGCCGGCACTCCGGAATTCCGCGCCGTGGAAGGCACGCTCCCGGCCGGCAAGGCCCTCCCGATCGCCTCCGCCCATCTGGCCATCGCCGGGCAATCCTTGCCGATCGCCGTGAATCGCGAAGCCAAGAGCGCGGGATTTGATGTCGCGCTGCCGGCCGGCCGCACCCGGCTCCACGGATGGTTCAGCGACAGCGCAGGCAATGGCCTGTGCGGCGCCTATTTCGCGTACGTCAGCCGGAGCCGGAAAGGATAGGCGATCTTGGAACGCTACAACGTTATGTTTGCGGGCACGGACCTGCGGGTGGAGCGCGCGGTTGCATCCTCCGCGTGGTTGATTCGGGCGGCAGCCGTCGCACTGGGATGGCGCCAGTGGATGCAAGGCCATGTTTGACCGCAAGGAGCAGCCAATTGCCTTCATTCGGAAGCCTGGCAGCTGTGAGCGTCTCGTGCCGATTCGCTATCGCGGCACTGCTGCTGAGTTCAGCCATCCCGGCCCACGGTCAGGACAGCGGCCGCTGGGCATTCAATCCGGCGCCGGACAAGTTCTCGGAAAACGCCCTGCTGAGTCCCGCATGATCTTGTGTCAGTCGAAGCATAGTTCAGCCTGCTTCCACAACGCCAGAACCAGGCGCTTCCATTTCGATTTCATCCGCTTCAGCGCCACGCGGGCGCGGGCTCCCAGCCGCCAGTACTCCTGCGGGCACACATTGGCCAGTTCGTGTTGCTTCCAGTAGGACCACTGATACTCAACGGGATTGACGGCGGCCACGGGAGTGCGGCGGCAGGCTGCACCGCCTGCCGGTGCTTCCCGAAGGATACAGCTCATGCCGGGCGATCTCCATTATGTCCGGGCCGTAAACGATCAGCTCGCTATCGGTCTGGGGACGTGGCACTAATCTTCTTTAGCCTGAACCTGTATGGGACCTGTGTGAAGTCCATTCGGAAGGTTTCCGAGGACCGCTAGAATTCCGCTAAGTCCTTTATTCTGTTTGGTGAGCGCGGTAGGAATCGAACCTACAACCTACTGATTAAGAGTCAGTTGCTCTGCCAGTTGAGCTACGCGCCCACAGCGGACTGCGGCACTCATCAGTATAGCGGAGCGCTCGGGAAAGCCGCAAGTTTTGGGCGCCGGACGCGCGTTCATCGCTTCGCGCCCAGCACCAGCACGGTCTCGAAGAACGGTGCCTGCTCCTCCTTGTGCACCAACGCCGACTCGATCTCTATAAACCCCGCCTGGCGCAGGTGCCCGACCAACTCGACCTCAGCAAAACCTAGCCAGAGATCCGCGTACAACTCCCGCGCCTCTTCAAAATGGTGCTTCACCAGATCCAACACCGCGATGCGCCCGCCCGGCTTCAGAATCCGGTACGCCTCCTCAATCGCCCGCCGCGGATGGGCCGCGTGATGCAGAGACTGGGAAAGTAAGGCCAGATCCACTGAGCCTGACTCAATCGGCAATGCCTCCAGGTCCCCGTGGCGGTACTCCAGGTTCGCGAACCCGTTTCGCTGCGCCAACTCAGCCCCAAACTCCACCATCTTTCGCGAATTGTCTACGGCGATCACCCTCTCCGCCCGTTGCGCAAGCAATTGCGAGAACGTCCCCTCGCCCGCCCCGAGATCCGCGATCACCATCGGCGGCATCAGCTTCAAGAGCATCTCCGCCAACCCTTTCCACGAACGTCCCGGCACATAGTGGCGCCCGAACTTGCCGGCCAGCTCGTCAAAGTAGGTGCGCATCCGGTCCTTCCGCTTGTCCAACGCCAGCCGCAGGGCGTCGAGGTCCGTGCCGGCTTCCGGGATCTCCGCCGCGGCGTCGTTCAGAAGCGCCAGCAACGCCGCCGGCGCGCCGCTCTTCAGCCGGTAGAGCACGTTCTTCCCAGTCCGGCGATCCTCCACCAGCCCGGCCTGCCTCAGCTGAGAAAGGTGTGTCGAGATCGTGCTCTGCCCCATGGAGCAGATCTCCTGCAACTCGGCCACGGAGAGTTCCTCTTGCGCCAGCAACAGCAGAACACGCGCGCGGTTGGCGTCAGCGAGGATGCGAAAGGTTTTTAGGATTGACGGCATGAGTGGATACCTGTTATGATATCAACGTATCGTGATTTGTCGATATTAAAGTGAGAAACCTAAAACGATGAGCACCGAGCTGTTGAATCCCACGACGACTGATTGCAAGGTCGCCGACATGTCGTTGGCCGCCTGGGGCCGCAAAGAGATCACCATCGCGGAGGCCGAGATGCCCGGCCTCATGTCAATCCGCCGGAAATATGCGGTCGACAGGCCGCTGGCCGGCGTCCGCATCACCGGCTCGCTGCACATGACCATTCAGACGGCTGTGCTGATTGAGACACTGGTGGACCTCGGCGCCAGCGTGCGCTGGGCCAGCTGCAACATCTTCTCCACGCAGGACCACGCCGCCGCTGCCATCGCCGCCGCCAATGTGCCCGTCTATGCCTGGAAGGGCGAGAGCCTGGAAGAGTACTGGTGGTGCACCTACCAGGCTGTCATCCATCCGGACGGCAAGGGTCCGCAGTTGGTGGTGGATGACGGCGGAGACGTCACGCTGCTCCTGCACAAGGGCTATGAGCTGGAGGAAGGTTCCGATTGGGTCCACACGCCGTCGGAGACTCATGAGGAGCAGGTGATCAAGAACCTGCTGAAGGACGTCCACGCCACCCATCCGCGCCGTTGGCACGACATCGTGGCCGAGTGGAAGGGTGTGTCGGAGGAGACCACCACGGGCGTCCACCGCCTCTACAAGATGCAGCAGCAGGGCAAGCTCCTGGTGCCGGCCATCAATGTGAACGATTCGGTGACGAAGTCGAAGTTCGACAACCTCTACGGCTGCCGCGAGTCGCTTTCCGATGGCATCAAGCGCGCCACTGACGTGATGGTGGCCGGCAAAGTGGCCGTCATCTGCGGCTACGGCGACGTGGGCAAGGGCTCGGCGCACTCGCTGCGCGGCTTCGGGGCGCGAGTGATCGTCACCGAGATCGACCCCATCAACGCGCTCCAGGCGGCAATGGAAGGCTACGAGGTCACCACCATCGAAGATACGCTGGGCCGCGGCGACATCTACGTCACAACCACCGGCAACTTCGACATCATCACGCTGGAGCACATGGCGAAGATGAAAGACCAGGCCATCGTGTGCAACATCGGTCACTTCGACAATGAGATCCAGGTGGAGCGGCTCAACACGGCGCCCGGAGTCGTCAAGCTCAACATCAAGCCGCAGGTGGATCAGTACACCTTCCCCGGCGGGCACACCATCTTCATGCTGGCCGAAGGCCGTCTGGTGAACCTGGGCTGCGCCACCGGCCACCCCAGCTTTGTGATGAGCAACAGCTTCGCCAATCAGACGCTGGCGCAGCTCGACCTCTGGAAGAACAAAGACGTGTACGCGGTCAACGTCTACACGCTCTCCAAGAAGCTCGACGAGGAAGTGGCCCGCCTCCACCTGGAAAAGATCGGCGTCAAGCTCACCGTGCTCACGGAAAGGCAGGCCGAATACCTCGGTGTCCCGGTGGACGGCCCCTACAAGCCCGACCACTACCGCTACTAATTTCGCGTCCAGGGTAAAGTGGGGGCCTCCGCCGGAGGCCCCCCTTTTTTTCGCACCGCGCGGGCCGGTGGGCGGATAATCAGAGTAGGAAACCTATGTCATTTGCCACCATTCCGGAAGCCCTCGGTGCCTTCCGGCGCGGAGAGATGCTGGTCGTCGTGGACGACGAGGACCGCGAGAACGAAGGCGATCTGACCATCGCCGCCGAATTCTGCACGCCGGAAGCCATCAACTTCATGGCCGTCCACGGCAGGGGCCTGGTATGCCTCGCCCTGGCCCCCGAGATCTGCGACCGGCTGAATCTGCCGCTGATGTCGCAGCGCAATACGTCGCAGTTCGGCACAGCCTTCTGTGAAGCCATCGACGCCGCCGAAGGCGTCACCACCGGCATCTCGGCGGCCGACCGCGCCCATACCATTCAAGTGGTCATGGATCCCGCCTCCGCCCCGGCGGACCTGGCCCGCCCCGGCCACATGTTCCCGCTACGCGCGCGCAGCGGCGGGGTGCTGATCCGCTCCGGCCAGACCGAAGCAGCCGTCGATCTGGCGCGCCTGTGCGGACTGCGGCCCGGTGGCGTGATCTGCGAAATCATGAATGACGACGGCACCATGGCGCGCGTGCCGCAACTGCGCGAGTACTGCCTGAGGCACGGCCTGAAGATGATCTCGGTAGCCGGCCTGATCCGCTACCGCATGGAACATGAACGCATCGTGCGGCGGGCGGCCGAGGGCTCCATGACGATGGACCTGGGCACCTTCCGGGCCATCTCGTATTCGTCCTCCATCGATCCGGAGACGCATCTGGCGCTGGTCTTCGGCGAGCCCGAAAAACAGCCACTGGCCATGGTGCGCATGCACTCGCGCTGCACCTTCGGCGACGTCTTTCACTCCACCGAGTGTGACTGCCACCGGCTGCTGCGCGTGGCCCTGGAACGGATTGTCGCCGAAGGCGCCGGCGTCCTGGTCTACCTGCATCAGACCGGACCCGGCATCCGGCAGATCGATCCGGACCCGCAAGGCGGTTTGCCGCGCCTGATGGCGCACACCCGCGCGTACATGCACTATGCCACGCCCGCCGGGCAGAAGCTTCTGCAGCATGAGACCGGCATGGGCGCGCAGATTCTCTCCGATCTGGGTCTGAAGAAGATCCGCCTGCTCACCAATCACCCTCGCAAGGTGGTGGGGCTGGAAGGCTTCAACATCGAGATTGTGGAGCAGGCGCCGCTGTAGTCGCCTCATCCGCCTGCCGTCACTTCACCAGCACAGTAATGCCGTTGGCACGGCGGACCAGCAGGGAGAACAGCAGCAACGCGTAACGCCTCAGCGTCCGGGTCCAACTGGAGGCGCTGGGCGCGAACACGGCGCGGCCCAGCGCAGCGCCGTGCGGGTAGACTCGCCAGTGACGAAACCCGATGCGCCGGGCCAGGCGGATGACTTTGTGCGGGGGCATGTCCTTGTCGGTCACCTGAAAGGTTTCCGCCACTTCCTTCGATGTGTGGGCATGCCGGATGCCCGGCTCGCTGACCACCGCCACGCCACCCGGCCGCAACGCCTCATACGCGCTCCGCAGCGCGCCCTCCTCGTCCGTAGCGTGGTGCAAAGCGTCGTAGAAGACGACCGCGTCGAACTCCTCCCGAAACCCGAGCGTCTCGAAATCCCCCGCCAGGAACAGCGGGCGGGGCCCCGACGCAAAGACCACGTTGGCGCGGGCCAGTTCAATGGCGTGCTCTGAGATGTCCTGCCCCACCACGTCGTAGCCGCATCGCGCCAGGATCGACGCCAGCCATCCCGTCCCGCATCCGCTTTCGAGTACGCGAGCCGGAGGCGGGGGCAGCAGGGAAAGCACCGCGCCGGCTTCCATCATGGCCCAGCCGCGGTCCGGGAGCGAAAATGGCTTGCCGAGCGCCTGCGCCCGCCCTTCGGGGCCGATCCTCTCGTAATAGGAGTGCTCCCCAATCCTCGCCATCTTTGATGCTGCTCCTTGCCAAAGCGGGAGCCCCGGCGCGCCCTCTTCCGATAGGACGATTCTACACTGGGGCGCGGGACGCGGGGTGCTCCGGGCCCGGCTCGCAGCAATCCGCCTGCACGCGGGGTCCGCTGTCAGCGATAATGACACTATGAGGATTTGTGCCCTTCTTCTGTCCCTTGGGTTGGTTGGCGTCGCGCCTGTTCCGGCCGCGGACAATGTGACGGTGGAGCAGATTGTTGCCAAAGTGAACGCCGACATTATCACGCGGACCGACCTCAACCGGGCGCGCCGCGAGTTGGAAGCGAGCCTGAAGCAGCGTGGCGCTACCCCCCAACAGATCGCCGAAGCGGTTCAGCAGGGCGAGAAGGACGTACTGCGTGACCGCATCGATAACCTCCTGCTGATCCAACGCGGCAAGGATCTGAATCTGAACATCGACGGCGAGGTGACCAAGTACCTGGGCGACCTGCAGCGCGACAACAAGATAGCAGATCCCGAAAAATTCCAGGCTTGGATCCGCGAAGCCACGGGCATGACCTACGAGGACTTCAAACAGGAAGTCAAAAACGGCATTCTCACGCAGCGCGTCATCGGCCAGGAAGTCTACAGCAAGGTGAACATCCCCAAGGCCGACATCGAAGCCTTTTTCGAGAAGAACAAGGCCCAATACGTCCGCAAGTAGCGTGTATTTCTGCGCGAGATCCTGATCGCCACCCAGGGCAAGGACGCCGCGGGCCTGGCGGCGGCGGAAAAAAAGGCGAAGGACATCGTGGTGCGCGCCCGCAAGGGTGAGAAGTTCGCGGACCTCATTCGCGACAACTCCGAATCAGTGACGGCCAAACAGGGCGGCGTCCTGGAGCCGTATGAGAAGAGTGTGCTCAACCCGGAGTTGGAAGCCATGATTTGGGACAAGCCCAAGGGCACTATCACCGAGCCCTACAAGGTGGACGCCGGCTGGCTGATCCTGCGCGTGGACGACCATCAGAAAGAGGGCCAGGCGGATCTGGCCGATGTCGAAAACGAGATCCGCGAGCGCCTGGGCGCCACCGTGATGCAGCCCAAGGTGCGCGGCTACCTCACCGAACTCCGCGCCAACGCATTCGTCGAGATCCGCGAGGGCTTCTCCGACACGGGCGCGGCCCCCGGCAAAGACACGCGCTGGACCGATCCGGCCCTTTTGAAGCCGGACACCATTTCGCGTGAGGAAGTGATGCAGGCCCGGACCAAGAGGCTGCTGTTCGCCTTCCCGATCCCAGGCACTCAGGTCAACGACACGCGGAAGTCCTCCAGCAAGTAGCCTTTCATGAAAAGCCCGATGGTGAGCGATCTGGCCGCGGGCCAGAACATTCAGGGCGTCTTCCTGGTGCAAGCCAAGGACGTCCGGCAGAAGAAGACGGGCGGCCCCTACCTCTCGCTCGTATTGATGGACCGCTCCGGCACGCTCGACGCCAAGATGTGGGACAACGTCAGCGGCGTGATGGATTCGTTCGAAACCGACGATTTCCTGCGTGTCAAGGGCGAGACGCAGCTGTATCAGACCCGGCTCCAGATCACGATCCACAGTCTGCAGCGGGTAGCGGACAGCGGCGTGGAACTGGCTGACTTCCTGCCTGCGTCGAAGCGCAATCCGGACGAGATGATGGCCGAGGTGCTGGCTTTGGTGGCGGCAATGAAGAACCCTCACCTGCGGGCGCTGCTGGAGGCGATCTTCACCGACCCGGCAATCGCGCCGCGCTACCAGCTTGCTCCGGCGGCCAAGGGGATCCACCACGCCTGGCTCGGCGGCCTGATCGAGCACGTGTTGTCCCTTTGCGGCCTGGCCCGCTTCATGGCCGTGCACTATCCGAGCCTGGACGAGGACCTGCTGTTGGCCGGCGTTCTGCTGCACGACATCGGCAAGATCACCGAACTCAACTACACCCGCAGCTTTTCGTACTCCACCGATGGCGGCCTGCTCGGCCACATGCAGATCGGACTGCGGATCATCGCCGAACATCTGCCGCCCGGCTTCCCGCCCAAGCTGCGCAACCTATTGGATCACCTGGTGCTGAGCCATCACGGGCAGCTCGAGTTCGGCAGCCCCAAACTGCCGGTGTTCCCTGAAGCTCTGATGCTCCACCACCTGGACAATCTGGATTCCAAGATGGCCACCATGGCCGCCTCTTTGGAGAAGGACCGCGCGGCCAGTGGCGAGTGGACGGGATATAATGCCGCGCTGGAACGCAGCTTCCTCGACAAGCAGAAGTACCTTATTGAGAAACCGGCCAAGGTGGACGCCCAGCCGGCCCCCGCCAAGACCGGGAAGCAGGCCTCCGTGTTCGGCCAGGGGCTGCTGGCGGCGCTCGGAGACCCCAAGGAGCCTGCTTGACCAAGGGACGAACCGCGCGTGACATCCCGCCGCCGCTGGAACTGCGGTGCCTCTCCGCGCTGTGGACGCTGGGCGAGGGCAACGTCCAGGCGGTGCGCGATGTTCTGGCTCCGTCCAAGCGCCTGGCCTACACCACCGTCATGACCATGCTGGACCGCCTGACCCGGAAGGAAGCCTTGGGCCGCCGGAAAGTGGGCCGCTCGTTCGTCTACACGCCGCTGGTCACGCGCGAGGAGATCCGGCATCTGGCGATCCAGGAACTGGTCGAGTCGCTCTTTGAAGGATCGCTGCCCGCGCTGAAGAGCTACTTGAATGACCCGGGCCCGACGGCACCGGCCCCCGCCGCGCCACCGTCCAGCACGCTCGACGCGGCGCTGCTGTAGGGCGAGCTACCAATCCACGCCGCGCGCCCGCAACTCAGCCTCGATCTGGCCCGCGTCCTGGAACTGCACCGCATCGATACCGGCCAGCTTCGCGCCTTCCACGTAGGCGGCGATGTCATCGGTGAAGAAGCACTCCCCCGGGGCGCAGCGCGCTTCCTCAATCGCCCGGGCATAGATCAGCGGCGATGGCTTCATCGCCTTCACTTCGTGGCTCAGCACATAGGCATCGAAGTGGCCCAGGATGGGGCGCGTCGTCCGCAGGCCCTCAAAGTGAATGCCGTTGGTGTTGGACAGCAGGACCAGCCGGTAGTTCTCATGCAGAGCGGCAATGGCCGTTTCCGGGATCAACGTGCCGGGCAGGAAGATGGAAGACCAGATCTCGCAGAACTCCGCATAGCCGATGGAGGATTCCAGCCGGGTCTGCACTTCGCGGTGGAATTCGTGATCACCGAGCCGGCCGGATTCGTAGTCCGCCACCAGCGTGCCCTGGACGAGACGCTGGCGCACCTCGTCGCCGGGCAAGGCGCAACGCTCGCTCATGAGCTGGTAGCCGCGCTGGAAGTCGAAGGAGATCAAAACCCGGCCGAGATCAAAGATGAGAGTCCTTAGCACCCTTCCATCTTACCGGCCCCTAAGGTTGGGGCGGAACAGCCGGGGGCTCGGCCGCGGGGTCGGCGGGCGGCCGCGGCAGGATCACCGTGTACCCATCGGTCCGGAATGCGACGTTCCGCACCTGGCCCTTGGGGCCGGTCGGCGGGATCAACTGCCCGTTCCATGTCACATCCACGCCTCCGGCGTTGCCAAACCGCACCATGAGCTTGTCCGGCGCGCCGAAGCCGCGGCTCTCCCCAGCCTGGATCACGTCGCCAAACAGCAGGCGCTCGCCCTGCCAGACGCCCACCCAACTCAGCTCCGTCGCCTTGACGATCAAACGCACACTGTCTCTTTGAGAAAACGTGGCCGGAGCCGCCACCGGCTCGGGCGGCTCCGCGTTGGGTACTGCCGGAGCCGGTGCGCTTTTGGGAGCCGGGCTCGCCGGAGCCGGGCTCGCCGGAGCCGCCCGGGCGGTTTCCACCCGGCGCTGCTGATAGCGCTGCCAGAACGTGTAGACGCCGGAACAGATGACAATCACCATCACGAGGGCGCCCAACCGGACCAGCCAGCGCCGCGTCTCGCCCAGAATGCCGGGCCGCCCGGTAGGGATGGGCGGAAGGTTAAGCAGGCGGTCCGGCAAGGCCGTTTCCCGATTGGCCGAGAGGGCGGCTTCCGTCTCCAGACTGCGGTCCACTTCGGCCTGATAAGCCTCCGCGGGCAAATCCAGCAAACGCGCGTACTGGCGCACAAAACTGCGATAGAAGAAGCCACCCGGCAGACCGGAGGCGTCGTCGTCTTCGATCGCCTGAAAGTACTGTGGATTGATACGGGTCTGAGAGGCGAGGTCGTCTATGGATAGACCTCGTTTCTCCCGTTCTTCCCTAAGTCTCTGACCCAGCGTCGCCATGGTGCTTTGGAGCCTGATGGTATGATACAACACGTTGACATTCCAAGGCTTTGAGCAAAACCAGGGGCCTTTGGTCTCGGTGGTCATCGTGAACTGGAACCGGCGCGAACTGCTGGAGGCCTGCCTGCGCAGCCTGAGCCGGGATCAAGGTGTGCGGTTCGAGACAATCGTCGTCGATAACGGCTCCACGGACGGCTCAGTGGAGTTGATCCGGACATTCACAGAGGTGCGGCTCATCGAGAACGCCGATAATCGCGGCTTCTGCGAGGCCAACAACCAAGGCATTGCGGCGGCGCGCGGCGAATTCATAGCGCTGCTGAACAACGACGCGGAAACCGAGCCGCTGTGGCTGGCCCATCTGCTCGCCGCCTTCACTCAAATGGATGTAGGAATGGCCGCCTCCAAGATTCTGGTATGGCGCTTGCCGGGCGCGACAGGCCCGCCCATGATTGACAAAGTGGGCCACCTCATCTACCCGGATGGGCAGAACCGCGGCCGGGGTTCGGGCGAGCTGGATCTGGGCCAGTACGATACGGTGGAAGAGACGCTGTGGCCGGACGGATGCGCGTGCATGTACCGCAAGGCGATGCTGGACGAGATCGGCGGATTCGACGAGGATCTGTTCGCCTATGGCGACGACGCCGACCTCGGCTTGCGCGCGCAGATTGCCGGCTGGCGCAGCCTGTATATGCCCGCGGCGGTGGTCTGGCACCATCGGGGATCGTCGCTGGGCAAACAAAATCCGCGACGAATCACGCTGATTGAGCGCAATCGGGTGCTCCTGGCGGTTAAACTGTTTCCTGGAAGCCTTCTTTGTCTAAACGGCGCATACTATCTCGCAAGACTGCTCGCCGGCGCGGTGGCGGCAGTGCGGAACCGGGGGGAGATCAGCCAGTTTTCGAGCCCCAGGCTGAAATTGCAGGCAGCCTGGGCGCTGTGCCTGGGGGACCTGCAGGCGCTGACGATGCTGCCGAAGACACTCCGCAAGCGGCGGCAGATCCTGGCCCGGCGGAAACTGAGCCCGGCCGGGACGCGGAGCCTGTTGCTGCGGTTCCGGATTCCGTTGCGCCAGTTGTCGAACCAGTCAGCCAACCCAGCGCGGTAAGCCTGGCCGACGCCTGCCCGGCCTGCGGCTCGGCGGCGATGCGCACGCTGTGCCACGGTTCGGACGCGCTGTACGGGACGACGGATCGCACGTTTCTGGTGGTGGAGTGCCGCGAGTGCCGCCTGATTCGTCTCTACCCCAGACCGGAGCCGGTGGAGATCCACAGCTACTACCCGGATAACTACTGGTATGACCCGTCAGCAGACACGGCCGATAAGTTCGCCGAGGTCTGGCGGCGATTCGTGCTGCGCGATCACGTCCGTTTTGTGCGGCGGGCGATCGAGGACTCCGGGCTCACCGGGCCGGTGCTGGACGTCGGTTGCGGCGGCGGGCTGTTTCTGCGGGAGCTGAATCTGCCGCATGACCGCGTGGTGGGCTTGGATTTCTCAGCCGGCGCGGCGTCGGTGGCGTGGTCCACCAACGGTGTGCCAGTGGCGGTGGGCGCACTGCCGCGAGCGCCGTTCCGGGCTGGTGCGTTTTCGGCCATTACGATGTTCCATGTGCTGGAGCATCTCTATGATCCTTCGGCCTACCTGGAGGCGGCGCGGCGGCTTCTGCAGCCGGGCGGGCGGCTGGTGGTTCAGGTGCCGAATGCGGCGTGCTGGCAGTTTCTGATGTTCGGCGAGAACTGGAACGGATTGGACATCCCGCGCCACCTGATCAATTTCAAGGAGGATGACCTCGCCGGCCTGCTGGACTACTGCGGCTTTGAGGTTCTGCGGCGCAAGCACTTCTCGCTGCGGGATAACCCGGCCGGCCTGGCGTCATCGCTGGCGGTGGGGTTGGATCCCATGTCGCGGCGCATACGCCGGTTGCCCGAGACCCCGCGGCTGAGGCTGCTCAAAGACGCCGCCTACTTGGGCCTGGTGCTGGCGGCGATACCCTTTACCCTGCTGGAAGCGGCCTGCCGCGCCGGCTCCTCCATCATGATGGAGGCGAGGCCGAAGCCGTGACCTACGCCACCGCCCGGCGGCTGCTGCCCGCCCCGCTGCGGCGCTACGTGTACAGCTTCGAAACGATGATCGAAGACGCGGTGACGCGGTTGGCGGACTCGCTGCCGGCGGGCGCCCGGGTGCTGGACGCCGGCGCGGGCGAGGGCCAGTATGCGCACCATTTTCCCCGGCAGCGCTATACGGGCGTGGACTTGGGCGTAGGGGATACGGACTGGAACTACGCGGGGCTCGACGCGGTGGCTGACCTGTGCGCCCTGCCGTTGCCGGACGCCACCTTCGACGCCGCGCTGAACGTCGTCACGCTGGAGCATCTGCGCGAGCCCGGCCGGGCGCTGCGGGAGATGGCGCGGGTGTTGAAGCCGGGCGGGGTGCTG
>JBBQLF010000003.1:0-25929 GCA_038327695.1 Bryobacterales bacterium | reverse complement strand
GTCGTCCCTATTCTCGTCAAATGCGATTTCACAGGAGGGGTCGCGGCCTATGCTAATGCCCTTGAAGAGCCGCAACGGGAACTCCTCGACCTTCTCTCCCTTGCTTCCGCTGCGGTGGCGAACGATAATTTTCTGTTCCATGACGTTCGAACCCACTTATCGCTGGCAGTCTCCGGGAAGTTGCTACCTGGCTAACGAACTTGTTCGAGTTCGGTGACGTCGATGTTGGTTGGCGCGTTGGGCGTATCGGAGCCCACGACGGTGTTCGTGTTGCGGACGCGCCAGTAGTAGTTCTTGCCGGCGGTGCCTTCGAGTTCTTCACCGGACTCCGGATCCTTCAGACGGACCGTACCGCGGATGTAGCCTGAGAAGTTGCGGTTGGTCCGGTCCTGGACCTTCTGGCGGCTCCAATAGTTGTCGGTGATGATGCGCGAGACCTCTTCATTGGTCTTGGAGACGATCCGGGAGGTTTCCGCGGTCATTTGCTGCTGCTGGCCGAACCACGCGGGGTTGACGCGAAACGTCTGCATCAGGCGCTGGACCACAGCATCGACGACGGCCGTCTGGTCCGGTGGCGCAACCCAGCCCAACAGGGTCGTCACCCACCACATACTGGAGCCGGCAATGGTGGTGAGCTTTGTGCCGGAGAGCACATAGCCGGCGCTTTCCTTCCCATTGCGCATCGAGGAGAACGACGCTTCACCAGCGGTGATCTGCTCCTGGGCGATGCCGGAGAGGCGGGAGTTCAGGTCCGGCCTTTCGCGGACGTCGCGGAGCTGCACGTTGGATGCGCCGGTGAGCCGGGCCATGGTCGCAACGTAGTTGCGGGCAAATACCGGGCCCGGCAGATAGCGCATCACCATCAAGGCGCCGCCGGCGTAGGGCTGGCCCTCGCGCAAACCGCCCATTCCGTATGTTGGCGGTGTCGGCACAACGAAGCCTCCGATCTCCGGATCGCCGCTGGCGATGACAATCTGGTTGTCGGGCGAGGTGAGGCGCAGATACGTGCGAACGTCCACGGTGGACTTGCGGAGGATCCCTCCGCGCACACCCCAGCCGGCGGGTACGTCCACGGTGAACGACCCCTCGGCGGGATCCTGAAAACGAGTGAAAGACATGTTGGGGACCGCGGCGGCGGCGGGACGGCCGGGGCTGTGCCCGGCGGCGCCAGTCCCAGTGAACGAGAAGCTGCGCAGGATGGCCACCAGTTGATTCCGCTGCTGATCGTACTGTGTGGATGGCGCAGCGATCACATAGAGCGTGCCGGCCCCGCCCTGCGTGAAGCAGAGAACAGAAGCGCGCCCCGGACCGGCGCCACCGCGGAATTGCACCGTCGAGAGGGCGCCAGCCTGGCCAATGCGGCTGGTCTGCACGGCGGTGACGGCTGCATCGGGGAGGAAGGAGCGGAGCGCCGCGGCGCCATAGCGGCGCATGTAATCGGCGGCGGAAATGTTCGGCGGGGCTGTGAAGGGAGCTACCATCACGAGCGAGGCGCCGTCGCCACTGCGCGCTACCACGGAGGATCCGCGCGTTACCTGGGCCTGCCAGCCGGGGGGGAGGTTCATGCGGAAGCCCTGGTTGGCGGTGAGTGCGGCCGTGGGTGGCGCGGCAGGTGGCGCGGCAGGTGGCGCAGCAGGTGGCGCGGCAGGTGGCGCGGCCCCACCTTGGTGGGCAGGGGGCTGTGTGTGCTGCGGCGCCGAGGGCTTTGCCTGAGGTGGCGCAACCGGCTGGGCCGTGGGCGGTGGCGACTGCTTCTTCGGAGCAACCACGCCATCTTTCAACACCGAGCCGAGCGATTGCGCGGGTGCTGGGCTCAGGAGCAGCGTGAAGACCATGCACTGGCCAGCCAGCCGGCATCGTGTGACCGTAGTGAGATTCATTTCGCCTCACCCGAGTTATCGGCGCACCGGCCATCGAGTTGCGCGGCCCGGGATCAGGCCATGCGGTAGAGCACGATGAGCAGGATGGCGACAGCGGCCAGGATCAATGTCCAACGCTCAATGCCGTCGAATTTCCACCAGGCGGGCGCGGGGGCGAGCAGCGGTGGGGCCACGGGTGGCGGGATGGGCAATGGAACAACGGCGGTTCGAGGTTCGATCCTTTGCGGCTCAGGCCTGGGCGGCTCCGGCGGTGGTATCAGCAGGCGCGCCGTCATCGTGTATCCGGCGATGCGAACTTCATCCAGCGGGCCCACCAAGACCGGCGTCTTCTTGGGCAGCGGCTGGCCGTTGAGCCAGACGCCGTTGCTACTGAGATCCGTCAGCGTAAGCACGCCATCGATAGCGTGGAACGCCATGTGGTCGCGCGACAGCTTGGTGCCCTCTAACTGGATGGGGCTCTCCGGCCCACGGCCCAGGACAACCGGGCCAGCCTCCAGATCGAGTTCGTAACCCTGGCGCAACTCCGGAGCCGCTTCCGCACTGAGAATGATCTGGAGCTTCACGTTACTTCAAGGCCCGTTCCATGGAGCGCGTGACGAGATCACGCATGACGGGATCAGCGGCGAGCATCCGCTCCAACTGCTGTCGTTGTGCCGGGTGGAGTTGGGATGCCGTGGGGCTGGCATCGATGATCTGGCCGAGCGCTTCACTGAACATCTTACCGGCCGCTGCAGGATCGTCGAGCGCGGCCTTGTTCCACAAAGCACCCGGCCGCACAATGGCAGGGCCGGCAGGCGCGGCGCCGGATGAGGCGGCGAACTCCGCAGGACGCTGCGCCGCATCGGGAGAAACCGATTGGCCGGCGGGGCGGGAGTGATTCGGAGGGATCTTCACGGAAACTGTCCTTATCAACCGAATTGTATGACATCCACCAGGGCCATCAGATCCTGAGCCATGTGGCTGAACGGCCCGCCCGGATCCAGGCTCTGAGCCCTGAGCAGATGCACTCGCGCCGCTTCCTTGTTCAGCAGGAACAGTTCTACTTCGCCGAGATGAGCGTGCGCCCAGGCGCTATCCGGATTCCTCTGCAGCGCCCGTAGATAGTGCTTCCTGGCTTCTTCGAAACGCCCGCGCTGGAAGGCGACGGTACCGAGTCCGACCTCCGGGACCTCTGACGCGGGCGCCAGGCTGCGCACGCCCTGGAAGATGTCGCGAGCGTGGTCCAGCCCTCCAGCTTCCCGGTAGAGGATGGCGGCTTCCAGCAGGACTTCCAGTTCTTCGGCCGGAGGATCGATTGTCCAGTTCATGGCGGGCTCCTACTTCATGTTTCTGATGGCGGACATCGAGGCATCGTGCCGGGACTTGAGAACCGCCGAGGCGGCCTCAAACGCACGGGATTCGGCCTGCATGGAGCGCTGCAATTCCAGATATTGGGTGGCCTCGCCGAGACCTGGATTGGTATTGATCCCGCCCGAGATCATGCCGCCAATCGCGGATCCCAAGCCCGGCGCGAACACATTGCCGACGCCGCCGACGATGCCGCCCAGGACCCTCCGGAAACCCGACGCCCTCGGTGTTTGGGCGGTCTGCATGATCTGATCAATGGAATAGTTGGGCGTGTAGGCCGGTGCGCTCGCTCTATTGACTGACATGATTTCGGTTTCTCCTGCACTCCAGTTATCGCGGCACGGTGCAAACGGTTGCTACTGAGCAGCACGTTCCGCCAGATCCTGCAACAGACGCAGCGTGTGGCCGTAGGCGTTCATCGCAGATCGCGCGCGGGCGGCCGTTTCCGGCGAACCGGATTCGGCGAGTTCATTCAACTGGCGGCACGTGGCGGCGCAGCCGGCCATGAATTCTTCCAACCGTCCAGACTCGAAGACCCGCTGGATGGCGGGAAACTGCCGCCAATTTGGTTCCTGGTTTTCAGGGCTCATGAATACTCCTTATTGGATCACTGGCACTCAGGCGACGCGGCCCATCGGCTCCAACGCGATTTGCGGCGACAACTGGTCATAGCTGAGCACCGCCAGATCAGGATGCTGCGTGGCCAGGATCTGGCGCACATAGCGGCGGATGTCGCGTTCCGTCACGATGACGGGAGTCTGCGCCGTGGAAGGCAACTTGCCGAACGAACGGCGCGCGGCCGCCAGCACCTCCTGCAAAGCACCTGTCGGCATGGAGAAGGTGATGCCACCGGCTGTCTTGCGAATGGCCATGCGGAAAGACTCTTCCAATCGAGGGTCGAGATCGTAGACATAGAGCCGCTGATCTCCGCGGGAAAGCTGGTGGCAGATGCGGCGCTTGAGATCGCTGCGCACGCGCTCAGTGAGTTGAATGGGGTCGTCCTCGCCGCGCGCCCACTCGCCCAGCGATTCGAGAATAGCTTTGAGATCGCGTATGGAGACGGCCTCCAGCGAGAGGCGTCGCAGCACGTCTGTGAGCAGATGGACGGGCACCGGCTTCGGAACAACCTGCTCGACGAGGTTCGGGTAGAGTTCGCGCATCCTCTCAACCAGCAGGTGGACCTCCTGCAGCCCAATGAACTCACCGCTGTTGCGGCGCAGGAAGTTGGTGAGGTGCAGCAGCAGGACGTCCGAGGTGTTCCATGCCGTGAAGCCTGCCGCCTGGGCAGCGGGGCCCTGGTCTGGTGTGATCCAGGTGGCGGGACGGCCGCTGAGCGGGTGCAGGCCCTCCTCGCCCTTGAAGCCGAAGGTGGCGAGCGACGTAGGCGCCTCACCTATCAGGAGGCGGTCCGTGCGGATGCTGCCGCGCACTGAGGGGATCTCATTGAGCCAGATCTCGAAGGCTCCCGGGGCAAGCGCTGCCGTGGGATTCACATTCACCGGCGGGAAGACGACGCCCAGATCGAAGTAGAGCGAATGGCGCAGCGAGGTGGCCGCCTCCAGGAACGATGGCGGCAGGGTGATGTCCGGCGCGATGCTGATGACTACCGGCACCATGGCCTCCGGCTTCGGCGCTTCGGCAGCCGCGGCGGCATTGCCCGCCACTTCAGCTTCGGCTTCAGTGATGACGTGCGGTTTCATCAGAGCGTACGCCAGTCCGCCCAACACCGCGGCCAGCAGGAAGAACGGGATCTTCGGCAATCCCGGGATGAGCGCCATGATGAACATCAGTCCGGCGGCGACACCGATGGCCTTGGGTTGCGCCAGAATCTGACCTGCGACCTGCGCACCCAGATTGGAGTCCGGCCCCTCGGCAGCGACACGCGTGATGATCATCCCGGCGGAGATGGAGATCAGCAGGGCGGGAATCTGCGAGACCAGGCCGCTGCCGATGGTCAGTACCGAGTAGACCTGCACTGCCTCCATGGCACTCATGCCGTGCATGGCCACGCCAATGATGAGGCCGGCGATGATGTTGATCATCGTGATGACGATGCCCGCGATGGCGTCGCCCTTGACGAACTTCATGGCGCCGTCCATCGCGCCGTAGAACTGGCTCTCGCGCGACAGATCCTCGCGCTTGACGCGAGCCTGCTCATAGGTGAGCGTGCCGGCGCGAAGGTCCGCGTCGATGCTCATCTGCTTACCGGGAATTGCATCCAGGGTGAAGCGCGCGGCGACCTCCGCCACGCGCTCGGCGCCCTTGGTAATGACGATGAACTGAACGAGCGTGATGATCAGGAAGATCACCGCGCCGACAACGAAGTTCCCCTGAACGACGAACTGGCCGAAACTCGCCACCACCTCTCCGGCGTCAGCCTGCAATAGGATGAGGCGCGTGGCGGAGATGTCGAGCGAGAGCCGGTAGAGCGTCGTGATCAACAGGAGCGTGGGGTAGGAAGCGATCTTGACGGCGTTCGGGATGTACACCGATACCATCAGGAGCGTCAGAGCCACGCTGATGTTGATGGTCAGAAAGATGTCCAGCAGCCACGTGGGCAGCGGGATGATCATCAGCCCGACCATGGCGGCGATGGCCGCCACCAGGAAGAGGTCTGCTGAACGTGTGAGAACGGACGCCATGCGCCCGTTCTTCACGTCGGCAACGATTTCGTTCCAGCGCGTGGTGAAGTCCGGCATAGAGCGTCAGGCCCCGGCGACGCGGCTCATTTCCTGCAACACGAGGTTCATGCCTTGCAGAATGGCGCGGGCGCGGTTGGCGCCGGGATCGCGCCCGTCGGGATCGAGCGTGAGAGCCTTCTGGAACGCGGCGGCCGCTTCCTCAGCCTTGCCCTGCCGCAGCAGGACTTCGCCGAGATTGGAGAGCACGGTGGGTTCGTCCGGGTTGCGGGCCAGCGCGGCCGAGAGGTGCTCATGCGCGGCCTCCACGTCGCCGCGAGAGAGCGCGATGGCGCCGAGGCCGGCGTAGCCGAAATACTTCGTGCTGTCCAGAGCGATGAGGCCTTGGAAGATCTCCTCCGCCTCCTCGATCTTGCCTTGTTCGTAACTGGTATAGCCGATCGCCGCGATGGCCTGGACTTGGTCCGGGCCAAGACCGATGAAGGCGTTGAGTGGCGCTGTGCCGTCGATGACCCTTTGCAGAGTATCGGAGGGAAGACCGGTGGGTGAAGTGCTCATGGTTCTGGCTCCTTGTATTACTTGATGGCCTGGATGGCCTTCGACATCATCTGGCTTTTCTGTTCCATCATTTTCGAAATCATCTCGAACATCCTCTGCGCCTTCTGCATGAGTTGCTGCGCCTTGAGCTGGTCGGATGGCTTGTCGGAATTCATCAGCGATTCGGCCTGCGCCATCATCGAATCGATATTGCCCCAGCCGCCGGACCCGCCCGAGGATACACCTCCGCCGGCGCCGGATGCGCTGCCGGAGCCACCAGTGGAAGAGGAACTGGCCGCAGACCCGCCGGAGCCGGACGAGAACCCGGATCCACCGGCAGCGGAAGTGCCCGTGGCGGGCGAGGACCAACCCGCGCCAGAGGCAGCACCCGAGCCTGAGCCGCCCATAACGGTCTGAGGGGAGGCGCCGCCAGCGCCGCCAGCATTGCCGCCCTGGAGCATCTGCATGAACTCCTGGAGCGACTGCATGATCTGCGAGAAATCCGGTGGCGGGGGCGTGGATGGCAGATTGTTGACGAGGTCGCCAACAGCCTGAAACGCAGCGCCATTCGACGGGCCGGCGCCCCCGGCCTTGTTGATGGTCTGCATCACCTGGTCCAGGGACACGGCGTTGGTGCGGCTGCCGTCAGCGGCGGTGGTGTAGAACTGCTTGTTGTCCGCGTCGTAGCGGAGCTTATCGTTCTGCTGCATGGTCCATCCGACCGCCGCACGCTCAGCCGTCTTACCGTCGTTCTTGGACCACGGATTGCTGCCGTCGAACAGCCCGGCCTTGGCCGAGTCACTCCCGGTGATGCGGCTGTTCACGCTCTGGCTGAACGACGGCCACTGCGAATCGTTGCCCACGATCGGCGCCTTGCCAAAGCTCTGGTCGCCCTGGGCCAGCGTGCCCGTGGGGTTCATGCGGATCTCGATGTTGATGGACGACGGCGACATGGCCCCAGGTTGGGCCTGGAAGGCACCCTGGCCCGCTTGTCCGGCCTGGCCGGCCTGTCCGCCCATCAGTTTCTGCAGCTCGCCCAGGGCCTGCTTGAGCTGCTGGAATACCTGTTGCAGTTGCTGCATGCCAGCGGCGCCGGCGAACGGTGCCATGGCTTGACCGACGACGGCGCCCTGCGCGCCGCCGAGCAGTTGAATGGACATCTGCGCCACCGGATTCAAATTGTTGATGCTGCTCATTACTTTCTCCTTGCAAACCTGTTATCGGGAGCGGACCGCGATGGTTGCTTCGGCCGCGTGGAATCAGTAGCCGTGACGGATGTTCTGGCGTAACCAGCCCGGCAGTTGTTTAAGCTGCCCCTGGTCCAACCGCTCGCGCAGCTGGTCGAAGACCTCGGTGTGGCCCTGCCGGTGGGCCTCGTGGAGATAGCGCTCGAGCTGGCTCCAGACCGGGGCGTCGCGCTTACCGCTCGAGGACATGGCCGCGACGTTGGAGAGATCCAGAAACGTGGTCGTCACGGGATCCTTCACCTGGCCCGATGAAGGCAGGGAACGGACCAGGCTTTCCGGCGACACGCGTTCAAAGACGGTCTTCAACTGATCTGGCGTGGACTGCGCCAGAATGTTCTGAATTCGAACGACGTCACTCGGAGCGGTGGAAGAGCCTTCCATGACCTGGTCCAGGATGGCGGCCTTTTCGCGGCCGGTGCGTCCCGTCCGCTCCAGCGGCACTTCGGTGTGGCCGGGGTTCTGGAACAGATACGCCATCTTCAACGCTTCATCGTTCGTGGGGATATTCTGGCCGCCGGTCAACACCAGGTCGCCGAGAATGGCCACGCCCTGAATCACCTGCCCGTTTGTGCCCTGGAGGTTGGCATTGAGCAGATCGTCCATCGCCTTGCCGTCGCCCTTGGCATAGTCCGCCGTGGCGAAGCCGAGATCGACGAAGTTGGCCACTACTTTGCCGGCCACGTCCACGGGAAAGGCCTGGGATGCCATGTCCACGGTGTCATAGGCCGCAGTGTCCTTGAGCCCCGCGACTTCGAGGACGCACTTCAGCGCGCCTACGGCCGTCTCGGTTACATTGACCAGTGACTCGGCGGTCTTCAGATCGGCCGCGAGTTTGGTGGCCACCGTGACGGCGGCCTTCGTCATGTTCTGCCCGGCGTGTCCTGGGTTGGCCTTCTCAAAGTCCTGGAAGTTGCCGTAGACGTCGAGAGGGATGGCCAGGCGGCCGAGGCCAGTGGCGAGCTTCTTGGTGTTGCAGAGGTTCTCCACCACCGGCGCCATCGTGCCGCTGACCTTCTTGAGCAGGTCAGCCTCCTTCTTGATCGCCGCAATTTCACCAAGCCCCGCCTGGAGTTGTTTCCGGATGGGGGCCCCCTCTTCGGCCACCTTGCGGAGGTCGCTCTGCAGTTTGCTGAGATCGAACTCGTTGGTTGTCTTGGCGATCTCACCCACGATCAGGCTCATTCGCTTTTCCACACCCGCGGCCCTCTCTGTGAGGTGCTCCATCTTCGCGGTCATGCTAGTGGATCGCTCGGTGAGAGCACCGATCCTGAGGTCGGCGGCGCCTTTGGTGGCGTCGAGGGAATCGCGCGCTCCACCGAGCCATTTGTTCTTCTCGACGGCATGATCGGCTAAGTCCTTCGGATGTGCCGCGCCGGCGGGCGTGGCGGGAGGCTCCGCCCGGTGCAGACGTTGGCGAGCCATTGTGTCCTGAACCGCCGCATCGGCAGAGCGCGCAGCCGGCTTGTGTGTCGCAGCCTTAGGACCATCGGGAGTGATGGGTGCGCCAAAGGAAGCGGGGCCACCTGACTTCGCCGCGGGACTGTGCTGGACGGCCTTGGGGTAGTGGAGCCCGAGATCTTGCTTCACCCGGCCGTCGGGCCCACGCTGAGCCGGCGCCCCCTTGGGGCTGTCGTGTTTCAGTTGCGGCAGGACTACTTCCGCACCAGCTTGCAAGGCTTGATTCGCATTCTTGAGTTGGGGGTTGAGCCGCAGGATTTCGTCCAGTGGCGCCCCGGTGCTCTTGGCGATCTGAGCCAGTGTTTCTCCCTTTTTCGCAATGTAGGAGAGATCGCTATGGATCTTGTAGTTGGAACTGCCGCCTTCGACGCGCATGATGTCCTCTCGCTTTACTTGATGGCCTGAATGGCCTTCGACATCATCTGGCTGCGCTGCTCCATCATCTTCGAGATCATCTCGAACATGCGCTGCGCCTTCTGCATGAGCTGTTGCCCTTTGAGCTGGTCAGAGGGCTTGTCAGAGCTCATCAGAGATTCGGCCTGGGACATCATGGAGTCGATGTTGCCCCAGCCGGCGCTGTTGCCCGTGCTGGCTGGCGCTGAGGAGCCGCCTGCCACCGATGTGCCCCCGCCGGGTGCGGAGGAGCCCCCGCCGGGTGCGGAGGAGCCCCCGCTGGGTGCGGTGGACCCACCGCCGCCCGATACGCTGCCAAAACCAGCCGCGCCGGCGGCCGCGCCGGTTGCCCCGCCCAGGCCACTCGAAGCGCTGCCGCCAGTGAGGCCCTGCATCTTGCTCAGCAAATCACCCAACATCTTGGAGATCTGGTCCATCCCCATCGGCGCGCCCTGTTGCTGCAGCGCGTTCAAGGGGCTCTGAATGGTGATGCTGACACCGCCCGGCCCGGACGAGAACGGCAGTGGCTGCGGGGCAAATGGGGTGGGCATCTGACCCTTTGCGGCGCCGCCGCTACCCTTGAAGATGCCCTCGAACGCCTTCATGACGCTTCCGAGCAGTTCCGCCGGATTGCCTCCGCCGGTCATTTGGCCCATGATTGAGCCGATTACGCCACCGAGAGGGCCTCCGACGGCCGTCATTGCGATTTGGATGGGGTTGATATTGAACACTGGCTTGGTCTCCTTCTGCCTTGCGGCTTGATTTGTCCTGCACCTGGGTTATCGCCGATGGCTGGCCGAAAGTTGTCAGAGACCCAATCTGAATTGCAACCGGGCGTGAGCGGGCCCGCTTGCTGTAGCCGGCATTGCAGACAACTCCGCTGCCGCTTCCCGCGTGTGTCCCAGCGCCACCAGGCCCTCCGCCAGGCGCAGGCGCGCCGCCGGATCGGCCGGGTGCGCCGTCAGCCACCAACGCGTCAGGTCTACGCAGGCGGGGGCGTTGTCCATGGCGAGATGGCACGCCGCCAGAGCTTCCACCACATAGGAGTCCGCGCCGCCATCCTCCAATAGCGCCGCAAACACAATGCCCGCCCGCTCATAGGCGCCCTGCTGGTAGAGCTCGTGGCCCCACGCCGCCAGGCGCCACCTGGTGTGTTCGCTCCAAGTGCCAATCGCCACGGTCTACCTCCTGCCTTGGCTGGCGCGAGCCAGCATCAGTTCTTCTGTTTGCAGACGCTCCTCCAACATGCGGCAGAGGGCCGCCGTGGCCTCGCCACCTGGAACGTGGGCCGACACCAGCAGGCTCCGGAACTCCGCCCGCCGGCTCTCCGCCGTGCCCTCGTCCACGCCGGCCGGACGCGGCGGCGGCTCCAGCACGGGTGCGGCCGAATAGCGCGGTTCCGCCCGCACAATCTGCCGCCAGCCGGATGTCAGCGCCTCCACCTTGCGGCTGAGTACTTGCCGGAATGACTGCACGCCGGCCGGTGCCTGGGAGCCCGGCACGGACCCGGGGCTGATGACGGATGGGCCGATTCTCATCGCTTCTCACCTTCCTGTTGCTTGCGCTCCAGCTCATAGACCCACAGCAGAACCTCCGCTATGGGCGCATACAGTTCCTCAGGGACCTCGTGCCCCGGCTCCACACTGTAGAGCCGCCGGGCGAGCGGGACGTCCTGAATGATGGGCACGTTGTAGCGGCGCGCCAGTGCCCGGATCTCGCCGGCCTTCAGATTCTGGCCGCGCGCCGTCACCCGCGGGGCGTTCATCGTCGCCTCGTCGTAGCGCAACGCCACGGCGTAGTGCGTCGGATTCACCACCACCACGTTGGCCGACTGCACATTCGACAACTCCGCCTCGCTCAGCATCTGGTGCTGCAGTTCCTTGCGCTGCTGCTTGACGTGCGGGTCGCCGTCGCTGTCCTTGAACTCGCGCTTCACCTCATCCTTGGTCATCATCAGTTCTTTCATGTGGAGCTTCTGTTGGATGAGAAAGTCAGCCACGCCAATGACTAGGAACGCGCCGCCCGCCTGATACAGCAGTCCGAACATCTGCTGGGCGGCCAGTCTGCCGATGCCCCATGTATCCACGCGGCCGGAGAAGGCGATCTCGTGCATCATGCCTCTGGTCGCCTTGTACGCCAGGAAGCCAATGATGATCAGCTTGAGCAGGTTCTTGGCGAGATCGATGTAGGTGCGCGGTTTGCCGAAGATTCGTTTCAGCCCCTCCAGAGGGTTGAGCTTGTTGAACGAGGGCTTGAGTGACTCCAGCGAAAACACGCCGCGCACCTGGAGATAGCCGACGGCGGCGGCTGTGAAGAACAGGCTGCCCATGAGCGGAAGCTGGATCATCAGCGCCGTCTTCCACCACTCCCCGGTCCAGCGAAACAGCTGTGCTTCAGAGAACGCGGCGCGGAAGATCTCCGGCCGGTAGGACTCCATCATCATGCCGCGCAGACTGCTGACAATGCCGCCGCCGGCCGATTGCAGCGTGGCCGCCGCAACCAGGAACAGAATCGCCTGCGTCAGGTCCTGGCTGCGCGCGACCTGGCCTTTCTGTCGCGCGTCGCGCAGCTTCTTGTCTGTCGGTTGCTCTGTCTTCTCTCCCGCCATAGTGTCTCTGCTCTAGCGGAACCCTGCCACCAGATCCGCGATCTGGCGGAACAGCACCTGCGGATACTCGCGCAATTGGCCGGCCAGGATGGGCATGATCAGGATGAGAATCAGCAGACTGACAAGCGCCTTCACGGTCTGATTTTCGGAGTGAATCGGAATCTGCGCGGCCACGCGATTGAAAAGCCCGAAGCAGACGTCCAGCAGGAACAGCGCCAGCAAGACCGGCGCTGCCAGCCGGATGGCCACCACAAACAACTGCGCCGAGACTCGCAGCACCAGTTCCGCCAGGGCCAGCCCTCCGGCCGCCATCGTGGGAAACGTCGCAGCCGGCACGGCCGTGAAGCTGTCAGCCAGCGCGCGCAGGAAATAGAGATGGCCGTCGAAGGTGAAGAACAGCGCGATGGCGGCCTGCACCTGCAGCAGGCCAAGCACGGAGGCAGGCCCCGGCAGTTGCGGCGTGTACAACGTGATCTGATTCATGCCGCGTTGCGTGTCCATCAGCGCACCAGCCATTTCAATACCGTAGAACACCGCTTGCGCCAGGAAGCCGATGAGTGAGCCGAGCAGAATTTCCTTGGCGAGCAACGCCACCGCGGCCATGGCTGTCACGCTGCCCGCGGGAGTCATGGACGGCACCAGAATCGCCGTGATCACCGCTGCCAAGCCGAGCCGCATCCTCATTGGCACGCTCTGTCCACCCAGGAACGGCGAGAGTGAAATGGCGGCCGCCAGCCGCGCCAGAACCAAGCCATAGAGCAGCAGCGTGCTGTGCAGGTCGCCGCGGAATCCTCCGGCAGACAGTACGCGCTCCAGTCCGGCGAACAGGTCCATGGCGTCTCCGGACTCCTAATGCACCAGTGGAATGGACTCCAGGAGTGCGACGGTAAACCGCACCGCCTGCTTCATCATCCACGGCCCCATGATGGCGAGGGTAAGGAACGTGGCCAGGAGCTTGGGCACGAAGCTGAGGGTCTGCTCCTGCACCTGCGTGGTCGCCTGCAGGATGCTGACAATGAAGCCCACCAGCATGGAGGCCAGCATGGGCGCGGCCGATAACAGCAGCACCATGAGAATGCCTTCGCGCAGAATTCGCAGAATGGCCTCAGGACTCATTGTGGGGCTCCTCGTCTTACAGATAGCTGAGCACCAGGCCGCGCGCGACCAGATACCAGCCGTCCACCATCACAAACAGCAACAACTTGAAAGGCAGCGAAATCACTACGGGCGAAAGCATCGACATGCCCATCGCCAGCAACGTGTTGGCCACCACCATGTCCACGATCAGAAACGGCACGAACACGATGAAGCCGATCTGGAACGCTTCCTTCAGTTCGCTCGTCGCGAAGGCCGGGATGAGCACGCGGAAATCATCTTTGTCGAGCTGCGGATTCTGCTCGCCCGCCTGCCGCTCCAACCGCGTGCTGAGTTCCATAAAGAGCACTCGATCCTTGTCATGGCAGTGCTTGGCGAGCCATTTGCGCAGTGGCTCCTTGCCCTGCTGCGCCCCGTCGAAAACTGCCTTGACGTTGCCTTCCGTGAACAGCGCGCCGCCGCCGCCCAGGTTGCCTGCCGCCGCATACATCTGCCGCGCCACCGGGCTCATCACGAAGATCGTCAGCACAAACGCCAGTCCCGTGATGACCTGATTGGGCGGCACCTGCTGCGTGCCCAGCGCGTTGCGCAGAATCGACAGCACAACGGAGATCTTCACAAACGACGTGAGCATGATCATCATGAACGGCGCCAGCGCCAGCGCGCCCAGCACTAACACCATCGTTACCGGGCTGGAGAACATTACGCCTTCCTCCGCGCCAGAAAGTCGGCGAACCTCACGGGCGTGGCGGGCATTTCCACCGGCAGGCTGTCCTTCGGAATGGATGCCAGGGTGGAGAGCGAATCGCCCGACGAGCCGATCAGCAGCGTCTCAGAACCGGCCTCCACGATGTACAGGGTCTTGCGCGGTTCCAGTGGATAGGTGGCGCGCACGCGGATGAGGTTGTCCGCCCTGGGCCGGCCAAACTGCAATCGCGGCAACACGTGTCGCAGGACTACATAGATCATGCCCAGCGTCACGGCGAGGGCGGCCAGCAATTGCAGATAGTCTTTCCAGTCCAGCATTCTATTGGTTCCAACCCAACACCCGCACACCGAGGCGGCCCTCAATCCGCACCAGCTCGCCAGTGCCCAGCAGCTTCCCGTTCAGGGCCAGCCGCACGGGTTCTGTCTCGCCGCGGCCCAGTTCCACCACGCTGCCGGCGCCCAGACTACGCAGCTCGGCGAGCGTGAACTCCTTCTCCGCCAGCACTACCTGGAACAGAACCGGGAGTTCATCGAGGGACAGGTTCTGATCGTGCTCGATTTCAGGCATCTCAAAAGACTTATTGAGGCTCAGACTCGAAAAGTTGCTATCGGCCGTGGAACAATGCCAGCCCTTCCGCAAACCAGGCAGTAGCAAGACGGGTTGCGGCTCGATCAACACCGTATCGCCCGCTGCGAGCGTCGCCACGTCAGCCGCCGGCAACTCCACTTGCGCCAGCAAGGCGCGGCAGGTCCACGCCAGTTCGGGCAGCGCTTCCTGGCAGAGAGCTTCATGCCCGATCTGCAGTTCGCGCAATACACGGAATGGCAGAAAGAGCCGTGCGGCACCGGCGTGGTCCCGCAGCCGGATCTCCATCTCCACCAGAACGCCGCGCTCATCGCTCTCCGCGGCGGCGGGCGAGCCCCAGGGGCCGCACTCGAAGCGCCAGGGCCAGCGCGCGCCGGTGTTCAACGCGTCAAAGACAATTCCCATGAGGAAGTCCAGACAACCGGCATCCGTTTCGAGCAGTCCCGGTGCGTCGATCTCCATCTGGCCCAGTAACCCGCGTAGCGCCTCGTCCACGAGGCCGCGCGACAGGCTCAGCGCCAGCTCGCCGCCGGCCGGCAAGATGCGGATGGACGAGCTCAGCCACCCCACCGGCAGGGCGGCACTGGCGTCACTCTGCGCGACAGCTGACAGTCGTGCCGGCAAGAATTCCAGACGGTCCTCCGGCACCCAGAGGTGTTCCGCGCTGACCTGCAGCGAGTACGGAAAGATCGTGAACACCACTTCCGGCGCGATCGGCACTGCCTGGTTCGGCTCCAGCTTGCGGTCCCCGATAAACGTGCCGAGGCGGCTGCCCAAATCCTCCAGCAGTAACGTGCCGTCCCGCACAAACACGCGTGCGTGCTCCTTCTGCACGACGGCCTCCGGCACGACGATGCCACAGCCCGGCTCTCGTCCGATGACGATCCCTTCCTCGCCGAATGGGGCAACCAGTGGCTCTCGAGTGGCCTCCAGCCAGTGTTTTGCCGTCAGCCGCATCGTCTGCCCGGCGGGCCGCTCCATCAATCCCGCGACGGTCTCGCGAATCCGTTGCGCCCAACCGCCGGCGGGTGTACCAGTTGACATGCACCAGTTCCAAAGAGCCACCTCGTCGGCACGGAACTCCGCCAGGTGCTCAAATTCAGCAAGCTTGATGACTGCTCGCTTCTTCACTCCCGCTCCTCCGGCTCTCGCTCCTGCTGACGCCGGCCCTGGCCGTCCCCGTCCCGCCGTGACTCCACGCGAATCGAAGACTGGTAGCCGCGCCGCTCCAGTGCGGCCCGGAGCGAATCTGCATTTGCTTCCAGCACCTGCCGCGTCTCGGCCGTTGCGCTGGCGAACTGCACCTGAAGCTCATCGCCCTGCCGCATCAAATGCACCGACACGCCGCCCAAGACCTGAGAGTTGAATTCGATGCGAACTTCATTCGGGCCCAGTACATCGATGCGAGCCTCAATCTCCGCGGCCAGCGCTTCCACCACCGCGGGCTGCACGGGCGCTGCGCCCTCGGTCTCTTCCGGGCGGATCAGTGGCTGTTGCGCAAACAGGCCGGGGCCTGCCTGCCCGGGTGGAGTGGCCTGCTCCTCCAGGGACGCCTTCTTCTGGCGCAGCAACTGGCCGAAGGCTTTGCTGCCACCCGGCCGGTCCGCGTTCTTGTCCGAGGTCTTTCCCACATCCTGCGAGCCGCCTTCAATCTTCATTCGCGGTTCCTCCGGTTGAACTGCACTGTCCCGCTTTCATCCTGCTCCTCGGCTTCCACTCGTTCCTGTTCCCGCTGGTAACGCTGCTCGGCTTTCGTGCGGTGCTTACGCAGAACTTCCACCTGGCGCATCGCCTCTGCCAGAGCGCCCCGCGCCGCCTCCACCGCATCGCCGCAATCCTCGATCGCGATCCGCTGCTCCAGCACCGCATCGCGCGCCCACCCTGCCTCTTTCTCCAGCCACTGCACCTCCTCGGCGCGCCGCTGCACCTCCGCACCCGTGAGCATGGCGCCCGCCGGCACGAGCACCAACTGCCGGGCTGCACGATGCCGCTCCGTGGCCTCATCAGCCCGCTGCTGTAATACCACCAATCGTTCTTTGGCGGTCTCCAACGCCCGGATCGCCGCGCCCAGAGCCTGCCGCGCGTCGTCCTGGGCGCGCTCCCGCTGCTCCAGCAACACCTGCAACCGGTAGACGAAGGCCACAGCCTCTACCTCCCGCCGCTCAACGCCGCCAGTTGTTCCACCGTTGCCGCGAACGGCGCCTCGTCGTGGGTGCCCTGTTTCAGAAATTCGCGAATTGAGTCGATCGCCGCGATGGCCTCATCCACACCTCGATCGCTGCCACGCTGGTACGCCCCAAGCAGGATCAGGTCTTTCTGTTTCTCGTACGTAGCCAGCAAACTGCGCAGCCGGTTCGCCGATTTCCGGTGCGCATCGCCGGTCACGGCGGTCATCACCCGGCTGGCGCTCTGCAAGACGTCTATCGCCGGGAAATGGCCCTGCGCCGCGAGTTCGCGTGAAAGGATGATATGCCCATCGAGAATCGACCGTACCTCGTCGGCCACCGGCTCATTCATGTCGTCACCCGCCACCAGCACGGTGTAGAACGCCGTGATCGATCCGCGATCTGAGTTGCCGGTCCGCTCCAGCAGCCGTGGCAATTCCGCGAAGACCGAGGGTGTATAGCCGGCGCGCGCCGGCGGCTCACCGCACGCCAAGCCGATCTC
The DNA here is from genome assembly GCA_038327695.1 of Bryobacterales bacterium. Taxonomy (GTDB): domain Bacteria; phylum Acidobacteriota; class Terriglobia; order Bryobacterales; family Bryobacteraceae; genus Paludibaculum. The sequence continues at coordinate 8,764 of JBBQLF010000003.1, read as the reverse complement.
ACGCTGCGCCCGCGCGAAACGGGTCACCGAGTCCATCAACAGCATCACCCGCAGGCCGCGATCACGAAACGACTCTGCGATGGCCGTTCCCACGTATGCCGCCTTCAATCGCACCAGTGACGGCTGATCCGAAGTCGCGCACACCACCACGGACCGCGCCAGCCCCGCCGGGCCCAGATCCTGTTCCAGGAAGTCCCGCACTTCCCGGCCGCGCTCGCCCACCAGCGTGATCACATTGACGTCGGCCTCGGTGTTCCGGGCGATCATGCCCATCAAAGTGGACTTGCCGCCGCCCGCCGCCGCGAACAATCCGATGCGCTGCCCCTCGCCGCAGGTCAGCACTCCATCGATCGCGCGCACGCCAGTGGCCAGTGCGTTCAACACGCGGCGGCGCCGCAAGGGGTCCGGCGGCCGGTTATTGACGGGGTATTCCGCAACATCGGTGAGCGGGCCGCGCGTGGATTCGTCCAGCGGCTCGCCCAATCCATTCAACACACGCCCCAGAAGCCCCGGCCCCGCCTTCACGCTCAGGCACTGCCCGGTGGGCACCACTTCGCTGCTCGGTCCAATGTTGGTGAGTTCGCCCAGCGGCATCAGCAACACATCGCCGTCCTGGAAGCCAACAACCTCAGCCCGCAGCGGCACGGTGGACCGGCCCGTGTAGATGAGACAGACCTCACCGATGAAGGCCTCCGGCAGCGACGCCAGCACCAGGAGCCCGGTCACGCTCTTCACCCGCCCTCGCAATTGAACCGGCGTCACGCTCTCCAACGCATGAAACAGCGCGTCGAAGTCGTGTGAGCCGGCCGCGATCATGCCCGTACCTCGTGCAACAAGGCGCGCTCCAGCATCTCGAGCTGGACCTCCACACGCGCGTCGATGGCACCCAATTCGCTGACAATCATGCATCCGCCTTCCACGATGTCGGCCGATTCCGCCACCCGCACGCTGCAATCCTGCGGCAGCCGCTCGCGTAATTTCGGCAGATGCGGAGTCAACACCGCGCTCGCACCTGGCGCCACACGAATCGTCAATGTCCGCTCCCGCGTAACGCTCTTCAGCGCCTCGCCCACGATGGCCACCACACGCTCGGGCGCGGCTTGCAGTTCTTCACCCAGAATCTTGCCGGCGATGCGAATTGCCAGCCGCACGAAGTCGGCCTGACAGTCGCGCCGGTAGCGCTCACCCTGGGCGCGCGCCTCCGCAATCACAGCCTCCCACTGCAGTAGGCCTTCCCCATACCCTGCTCGCCACGCCTCCGCACGGATCTGCTCGCGCGCCGCTTCGGCATCGGCTACCAGGCGGTCTGCCTGCTCGGCCGCGCTGATTACCTGCTGCCGCACGATCTGGCCAGCCCCGGAGTGGGCCTTGAGAATCTTACCGTCCATCACCCGCGCTCTCTTCCCGCGCCTGCCGGAGCAGAAGCCAGTTTCTCCACAATCGCGACGAGTGGCGCATGGCGCCGAGGCGTTGAAGCTTCTCTTCGTATTCGGTGCTACGCAACGCAGTCAACTTGTACCGCACTTCCAACCGATCCGCGCCAGACGCCAGTAACGCCCGCGCCTGTTCCCCCCTGGAGTCGCTCACTGCGTCCCCTTGCCCGCCGTCAGCGCCTGCTGCGCCCGCTCCAGTTGCCAGCGCAGTTGCTTCACTCGCCCCAGCAAGCTCAGGGCGGCAATCACTGTCAGGAGCAGCAATGCGAGCGAAACCACGGTCAGTTCCTGATTGCCGGCGTACCACTGCACGTCGCGGGAGGCCTGCTGGTTCGGCACTACACGCTTCATGACCACCGCGATCTCTTCCGGCTTCAATCCTTCCACGCCCTTGGAGACCAGCTTCTTCACTTCGTCCTCAGTCAGCGGCGACTGGTTGCCCCGGTACTTCAAAAGCACCGCGGCCGAAGGCGGCGCCCACTGCGCCCGATCCACCAGCGGACTGTTTTCCGGCAGAACGACATGCACCCGTGCGTCGGCTACACCGGCCATGGAACGCAACGTCCGGCTGATCTCGCCCGAAAGCCCGATCAACATCCGCGCCCGCTCTTCGCTGCCCGTCGGGATCATCCCCTGATTGGCGAACGCCTCGTCCAACCCCTTGACCTTGTCGCGCGGCAGGCCGTTCTCCTGCAGCACGCGCCACGCCAGAACCAGGTTCTGGTCGCCGCCCCTGACGAACACGGCCCACGACGGCGCCTCCCGCTCTTTCGCCGAAAGCACCCGCATGGCGTCCAGCCCGCTTTCCTTCAGCACAACGATCATCTCCTGAGACTCTTTCTCGGTGAGTCCAGTGGAAAGTTCGTGCTTCAGGCAGCCGGCCAGCGGGACCAGCAGGAGGAGGACCGCGAGAACGCGAGCCCTAGACTTGGGTCTGCAAAATCTGTTTGACACCACTGTTTACTTGCTCCACGGCCTTGGAGACCATCTCCAGGTTCTGAGTAATCTGATACATCTCAACCTGCAACTTCAACATGCTGCGCGGATCGGACATGTTCTGCAACTGGTCCATCATCTTGTTGGTGGACTGATACTGCCCGTCGATGGACTGCAACCGCTGCTGCAACTCAGTGGTCAGGTCCGATTTTGGCAATTTGTCGACGCGACCCTTCAGGCGGTCCAGGTGGGTGCCCGCATCCTGCAACTCCGCACCCCAAACCCGTTTCGGGGATTCGGCCGGATGCGTTTCCGAAGCGCGGCGCACCTCGCCCACCAGCTCTTTGCGCTTCGCGTCGCTGACCGAATTGACCGCTGGCGGCAGGGAAGCCGATTTCGACTCAGCCGCGGCTTCCTGCTTCACGGCGTCGAAGCGGGATGGCCCCTTCTTCTCCGCCGCCGGTGTGCTGTCGCCGCCGATTTTGGCGCTGGGGCCAATTCCTACTTTGCCGATCAAGGGGTCTGACACGTTGGTAGTCTCTGACCACTTATCGCGCCCCGTGCGCCGAAGTTGCCGGACGGGCGGAAAGTTCGCTCATCGCTTCGCGCAACATCTCGATGCTCTTGGCGTGTACCCGGCAGACCCACGACTTTGACAGGCCCAACCGCTGCCCCACTTCTTCCAGGTTCAGGTCCTGGTAGTAATAGCCTTCGATCACCTCACGGTTCTTGTCCGGCAACATCTGCATCGCTCGCCGCACCAGTTGTTTCTGCTCGTCGTCCAGTAGAGTCTCCTCCGCCGAACGCGCGTTGTGATCGGCAACATCGGTCTGCCCGGCATCAAGGGACAGCAAGTAGCAGCTTGTGATCGTCTCGGTCACGGAGACCGCTTCCTGCGCCGCATTTTCGGCCGGCAGTTCATGCGCGGTTTCAGAGTAGTCTGCCATGTACTCATTGGCTGCCATCTCAAAGCGGTACTTGTCGTACTGGCTCTTGCTGAACCACGTCATCTTGCGAATGGCGTCGTAGATGGCGCCGCGGATCCGGTAGTAGGCAAACGTCTTAAACAGGATGCCCCGGCCGGCGTCAAACACTTGCGCCGCCTCCACCAATCCCAACTCAGCCGCGGCGTCGAGGTCCTCCCGCAACACGTGGGAGGGCAGTTGCCTCACAACCTCCGCGGCCAGCGCCCTGGCGTACGTCAAGTGCGTCTCCACCAGTTCGTTCCGCTTTGATGGCATTAGATCCGTCATGGCCGCTCCAAATCCTGTCCCTTTGCCTTGCATCCGTCGCCTACTTGTACTCATCTGCGTAATAACTGGCCAGACCCCCTCATCTGCTGGCATAATTTATGAACGGGGTTTAACGGAGGAGCGAAGAGCGGATGCCGGAGCACGAACGCGCGGGCGAAGTGACGCAACTGCTACAAAGCTGGCGGGAGGGCGATCCCGAAGCGTTTGAGCGCCTCATCCCGGTTGTCTATGACCAACTCCACCGCATTGCGCTCGGCTTGATGCGGCACGAGCGCTCAGACCACACGCTCCAGGCCACCGCGCTTCTCAACGAACTCTATGTCCGCCTCTTGAATCAGCGCAAAGTGAGCTGGGAGGCCCGTGGGCACTTCTTCACCTTCACCGCCCGGCTCATGCGCAACATACTGGTGGACCATGCCCGTTCGCGCTCCGCCCAACGCCGCGGCGGGACTGAGCAGTGGAAACTGCCAATCGCCGACGACCTTCCGTGGATCGGCAACGCGGACGAAGACCTATTCGACCTCAGCCGCGCTCTCGACAAACTGGAGAAACTCGACGCCCGCAAAGCCCGCATCGTCGAACTTCGATTCTTCCTTTCTTTCACGACCGGCGAGACCGCTGACGTGCTCAGCATCTCTAACGCCACTGTCGAGCGGGAGTTGAAGTTCTCGCGAAGCTGGCTCTTCCGGGAACTGCGGGGTGGAGGCGATTCCGCATGACTGGCGACGAAAGCCTGGATCGCTGGCAGCGCGTCGAAGCCATGTTTTACCGTGCACTCGATCTACCGCAAGACGAGCGAGACCATCAACTCCGCCAATGGTGCGAGTCGGATCCCGCCCTGCTTGCGGAAGTGCTCTCGCTCCTCAGCGCGTCTGATCTCGAAGCGGCGGCAGCCGGCGAGGCGCCGCACAGGCAAGCCGGCGATACCTGGATCGGCCGCCTCGCCGGCCCCTTCCGGTTGGAGCGGCTGCTGGGCCGCGGCGGCATGGGCGCCGTCTACCTGGCACGCCGTATCGAAGGCGGCTTTGAACAACAGGCCGCCGTTAAGATCATCTCTACCCGCCTGACGTCCCAGTGGCTCCGCCAGAACTTCCTCTCCGAGCGGCAGCTCCTCGCCTCGTTGCACCACCCCCACATAGCACGGCTGCTCGACGGCGGAGTGACCGAGGGAGACGAGCCCTTCCTCGCCATGGAATACGTCGACGGCGAGCGGCTGGACCGCTACTGCGAGCACCATAACGCCAGCCTCGTCACGGTCACCGATCTACTCCTGCAGCTTTGCGACGCCGTCAGCTACGTCCACCGCAGCCTCATCATCCATCGGGATCTGAAACCCGGCAACGTGCTCGTTACCGCCGATGGCCGCGTCAAGCTGCTGGATTTCGGCACCGCCAAGCTCATCGAACCCGGCCTGCACGCCGGCAGCGACGCCACCCGCCTTGGCCTTCGCGCCTTCACTCCCGAATACGCCAGCCCGGAGCAGATCTTCGGCGAGCCTGTCACAACCGCCTCCGATGTGTACTCGCTCGGCGTGATCCTCTATCGCCTCCTCACGGGCCGCCTGCCCTTCGACCTCTCGTCGATGTCCAGCGCCGCCATGTTGAAGACGCTCTACGACACCGAGCCCACCACACCCAGCCAGGCGATCACCCGTTTCGTGCGGTCCGATGACAGAGCGGATCCTGAGTCCCACCGCACTCTCGACAAACTGCAGATCAGCGGAGACCTCGACGCAATCGTACTCAAGGCCCTGCGGCCCGCCAGCAAGGACCGTTACGCCTCAGTGGAGCAGTTCGCCGACGATCTCCAGCGCTACCGCCAGCACCGCCCCGTTTTGGCGCGGGAAGGCAGCCTCGCCTACCGCGGCGGCAAGTTCCTCCGCCGCCACGCCCTCGGACTGGCCGCGTCCGGCCTCATCGGCGTGGCCCTGACTGGCGGTCTGGCCGCCACGATTCATCAGGCGCGCGCCGCCGCCGCGGAGGAGCGGCGCGCCGTGGATGGCGCCCGGGAAATGCGGCAACTTGCCCACCTTCTCCTGTTCGACTTCTACGATCAGGTCAGGCAATTGCCCGGCTCCACCGACGTGCAACGCAAGCTCATCGCGCAATCGGTGGAGTACCTCGATCGGATGGCCCACGAGTCCCAACCGGACCTGGAATTGTCGCTGGACCTGATCGACGGCTACACCAAGATGGCGAATATGCAGGGCAATCCCTACGAAGAGAACCTTGGCGACGCCAAAGGCGCACTCGCAACGTTTCAAAAGGCGCAGCCGCTGGCCGGCTCGCTGGAGCGGCGATATGGCTCGGATCAGCGTGTCGGCAAGGGTCTGGCGTTCCTCTTCCAGAGCATGGGCGAAGTCTACTTTGGCAACGGCGACACCACCAAGGCCATAGAAAGTTCCGGGCGCGCCGCCGCCATCTGCGAACGGCTCATCGCTGATCCCAACGCGCCCGTTGCCATTTTGCAGCAGTCCGCTTCCACCTTCGACACCCTGGGGGACCAGTACGGGCTGCGGGGCGCCGCCAGCACCGGCAACATCGATGCGGCCCGAGTCAACTACGAGAAGGCCATCGCCTGCCAGACGCGAGTCAGGGCTCTCCTGCCGAAGCAGACCCGCAGTCTCCGGGGACTTGCGGTCGGCCACATCAAACTCGCCAATCTCGTTCGAGAGACCGATCCGGACACCGCCATCGCCGGCTATCGCATGGCCGTCGAGACCCTGCGGGAGATCCTCCCTGAGGACCAGAAGAGTGCCAGCGTCCAACGCGTGACCAGCATGGCCAACATCAAGATCGGCGGCCTGCTGGCCGAGATGGGGAGAGCCTCGGAATCGATTCCTTTTCTCGACGCGGCAACCGCCATCCTGCGGCCGCTCGTTCAGTTGGATCAGGAGGATACCCGCTTCCGCTATGACCTCTCCGTGGCGGACTTCTACCTGGGTGCCGCCTGCGAGGAGCTGAAACAGAAACAGGCCGCCATGGCCCACTACCAAGCCATGGTCACGATCCTCGAAGGACTGCTCCACGCCCACCCCGGCAATCTGGTCTGGCAGGGCCACATGGCTGAGGCCATCTGGCGCATTGGGGGCCTTCGCCGCGAACTCGGCCAGAATGTTGAGGGTGATCGCGATGTGCGCCGCGGCCTCGACCTTGCGGTCCAATCAGCCGAAAGCCTGGACTCCTCCGCCAACGACATGGCTCGCGCCGCTTCGCATTTGCTGGAGGTGCTACCGGTCTCGTGGCGCGATCCCGCCAAGGCCCTCGTGTTGGCTCGCCACGCGGTCGAGAAGAGCAACAGCACCAATCCGGACTTCCTCCTCGTTCTGGGCCGCGCGCTGAAGGCGGGCAACCAGCCCAAGGAGGCGCGTAGCGTCCTGTTGAAAGCACGCGAACGCGCACCCGGAGTCAAGCCCGGCGCACAACCGGGCCGCACCACCAAATCGATCGATTGGGAACTTGCCAGCCTGCGCTAGAGGCTGGAGAGGATCTTGACGGCAATCAGCAGCAACGCCACGGCGCCAAACGTTGCGGCCGCGATCGCCAGGGGGCTCTTGAATCGGCTCTGCACCCAGGCCACCACTGCTGGTTCGGCTGCGCCCGCGTTCTCCACCACCGCCTGAACCTGAAGCTCCTCCGTCTTCTGTGTCGAGTGCACCAACCGGTCCAGCGCCCGCTCCATCTCCTCCAGCGTGGCAAATCGGCGTGCCGGATCCTTCTCCAACGCGCGCTCAAAAAACCTGGAGACCTCTGCCGGAAACTCCGGCACCGGCAGCGCAGACAGCCGCAACTGTGGATTGGTCTGCCACTCCAGCCAGGCCAGGTCGTTGTTCTTCTGAAAGACCTCCGCCAGTTGTCCGCGGAACCGTTCGCTCCCCAGCACGATCTCGTGGAAGATCAGCCCGAGCGAATACACCGTCGCCTTTTCCTGGCTCCACTCCCCCGGCTGGAAACTGCCACGCAGCAATTCCGGCGCGCTGTAGCGTGGCGTGGAAATGGCCCAGGTATCGTGTTCACCCACCGGCGGATGCCCGGCAATCTCCGGCATGCCATCGCGCCGCAACCGCACGTTCTGCGGCGTGACAGGCTCGTACGTCTCCCCGCCCGCCCGGATCTGGCGAAGGCGCCGCACCACGTTCAACAGTACCGGCAGCACCTCATGATAGGGTCGCGCCCTCACTTCCAGGAGATCGCCCAGGTTGCGCGTCGGCGGCGCCGGCACGATTTCCGGCGGCGCTTCGGCTTCCACTCCAGCAGCAGTCTCATCCGGCAGCATTTTCAACAAAGCGTCCGCGGACTCTGGCCGGCTCCCCTGCATCGGCTCCAGGCAACGCTCCACCGCCGCGGCCACCTCCACCGAAATCTCCGGCACCAAATCGCGCAGCCGTGGCGGGGTCTTCGTCACCCGCGCCGCCGGTCCCATCCCCTGAAATGGGAGCCGCCCCGTCAACATCTCGTAGAACACAACGCCCGCAGAGAAGAGATCGGACGAAGAGGTCACCGGCTGGCCGAGTAGTTGTTCCGGCGCCATGTATTCCGCCGTCCCGCGAGCCAAGCCCAGCGTTGCCCGTGCGTCCACGGCGCGCGCAATCCCGAAATCCATCAGCTTCAACGCGCCATCCCGCGCAAACATCAGATTCGCCGGCTTCAGATCACGATGAACGATTCCGTGCCCGTGAATGCAGGCCAATGCCGCCGCCAATTGCCGCGCCAGCGGCAGAAACTCGCGCTCGGGCATTCGGGGCGTCAGCAACAGTGTCTCGGCCAGCGTCTGCCCGCCCACATACTCCATCACCAGGTACATCCGGTCAGCGTCCGTGCCGGCATCCAGCAGACGCACCACGTTCGGGTGATCGATCTGCCGGCCCAACTCCGCTTCCCGCTGAAACTTCTCCTCCGAGCCCGGATCCCGCGATGACAACACGCGCCAGACCTTCAGCGCACACACCTGCCGCGTCTCCTGATCGCGGACTTTGTACACCACGCTGGTGGCGCCTTCGCCGATCCGGTCCAGTATCGCAAACCGCCCTGCGAACAGCGGATCTCCTGGCTTTGGAAACCAGTCAGCGGACTCCAACTGCTTTTCGGTCATGGTTGACTCTATCCAGTTGTCGGGCCGCGCTGCCGAATGTTGCCTCCCGGG
>JBBQLF010000002.1:0-26359 GCA_038327695.1 Bryobacterales bacterium | reverse complement strand
CTCCGGAACGTCACCTTCGGGTTGTGCTTGGCCAGCGTTTTCGTGATAGCCGCCGTCAGCGTCGTCTTGCCGTGGTCAATGTGACCGATCGTGCCGATGTTGACGTGCGGTTTGCTGCGATCAAATTTTTCTTTCGCCATGACCTTTGCCTCTCCTGCGCACTCTAACTAGCTGAAAACATTACTTGAACTAGCTGAAAACCTTACCTACTATCCGACGTGCTGCCCTGCATCCGCTTGACCACCTCTTCGGTGACCGAAGCGGGCGCCTCTTCATAGCGGCCGAAGTGCATGCTGAAGCTGCCGCGGCCCTGCGTGCGAGAACGGATCTCGGTGGCATAGCCAAACATCTCCGACAACGGCACCATCGCCCGGATAATCTGGGTGGCACCCTTCAACTCCATCCCTTCGAGCCGGCCGCGACGGCTGATGAGATCGCCGTTCACAGGACCCATGTACTCGTCGGGAACCACAACTTCCACTGCCATCACCGGCTCCAGCAGAACCGGCCGGGCTTTCCTGGCGGCATCTTTCAGCGCCATGGAGCCCGCGATCTTGAAGGCCATTTCCGAGGAGTCCACGTCGTGGTAGCTGCCATCGTAGATGGTCACCTTGACGTTTGACATCGGGAAGCCAGCCAGAATGCCGCCCTCCAGCGCCTCGACGATACCCTTTTCCGCCGGGCCGATAAACTCCCTGGGGACCGTGCCGCCGACAGTGCCGTTGACAAACTCGTAAGCTTTGTCCGGGGTCGGCTCCAGCCTGATTTTGACGTGACCGTATTGGCCGCGGCCACCGGTCTGGCGCACGAAGCGGCCTTCGCCCTGGGACGACTTCGAAATGGTCTCGCGGTAAGCCACCTGCGGCTTGCCCACGTTGGCGCCCACGCCAAACTCGCGTTGCAGGCGATCCACGACGATTTCCAGGTGGAGCTCGCCCATCCCGGCAATGATGGTCTGACCCGTATCCTGGTCCGTATTGACCTTCAGGGTGGGATCTTCCTGCACCAGTTTGGCGATGGCCATGCCGAGCTTTTCCTGATCCGCCTTGGTTTTGGGCTCGATGGCCAGTTGGATGACCGGCGCCGGGAACGTGATGTTCTCCAGCAGGATCGGCTTATCCTCGCTGCAAATCGTGTCGCCTGTGATAACGCCCTTCAGCCCCACGCAGGCGGCGATGTCGCCAGCCAGAATCTCGGTGATCTCTTCCCGCTTGTTGGCGTGCATCTTCACCAGGCGGCCAATGCGCTCCTTGCGTCCCTTGGTCACGTTGAGAATGGTGTCGCCGGTGTTGAGCTTGCCGGAGTAAACCCGGATGAAGGCGAGCTGGCCGACGAAAGAGTCGGTCATGATCTTGAACACCAACGCGGAGAAGGGTTCGCTGTCGCTGGCCTTCCGCTCCAGAGGGATGTCCGGGTTATCGACATCGTTGCCGCGGATCGGCGGGATGTCGAGCGGGGAAGGCAGGAGCGACACAACGGCGTCCAGCAGATTCTGAACACCCTTGTTCTTGAAGGCCGTACCGCAAACCACCGGGAAGATCGTTTGCGCCAGAGTCGCCTTGCGGAGGCCCAGGGTGATCTCGGCCGGGGTGAGCGCCTCACCGTTGAGGTACTTCTCCATCAGGTGGTCGTCGGCTTCGGCCGCGGCTTCCACCATCTTGTCCCGGTATTCCTGCGCCAGTTCGACCAAATCGGCGGGGATCTCCATATCGTCGAAATCCGCACCGAGCGTCTCGTCGCGCCAGATGCGAGCCTTCATCGTGATCAGGTCAACGACACCCTTGAACTGGTCCTCTGCGCCAATCGGAATCTGGATCGGCACCGGACGCGCCTGCAACCGTTCCACGATCGTCTGGATAGCGTGGAAGAAGTCGGCGCCAACCCGGTCCATCTTATTGATGAAGCACAGACGCGGAACCGAGTACTTGTCAGCCTGCCGCCAGACTGTTTCAGTCTGGGGTTGCACACCGGCAACGGCATCAAACACCGCCACCGCACCGTCCAGAACTCGAAGAGAACGCTCCACCTCTGCCGTAAAGTCCACGTGGCCCGGGGTATCAATGATATTGATCTGATGATCGTCCCAGGAACATGTTGTGGCCGCGGACGTAATGGTGATACCACGCTCCTGCTCCTGCACCATCCAGTCCATGGTGGCGGCGCCTTCATGGACTTCGCCGATCCTATAGGTCCGGCCGGTGTAATAGAGGATGCGCTCGGTCGCGGTGGTCTTACCGGCATCAATGTGGGCCATGATGCCGATATTTCTCATCTTCTCGAGTGCAATTGTGCGTGGCATAAAGTCGTCGCTGTCTGCGGCGGCAGAGCTTGAAAATCTCCTACCTAATAAATTCCGGACCAGTTACCAACGGTAGTGAGCAAAGGCCTTGTTGGCCTCAGCCATACGGTGGACGTCATCTTTCTTCTTGACGGCCCCGCCGCGCATGTTGGCGGCGTCCATCAACTCATTGGCCAGCTTGTCGGCCATGTTCTTGTCGGGCCGGGACCGCGCACCAATCAAAATCCAGCGGATGGCCAGAGACGTTCGGCGGTTGTTGGGAACCTCGATCGGCACTTGGTAGTTGGCACCACCGACACGGCGGGTCTTCACTTCCAGCAGCGGTTTGCAGTTCTCGATTGCCTTCTTAAAGAGCTTGAGCGGGTCGTCGGCCGAGCGTTCCTTCATCGTGTCCATGGCGGAGTAGAAGATCTTCTGCGAAGTGGTCTTCTTGCCGTCCCACATCATGGAGTTGATGAACTTTTCGGCCAGCGTCGAGTTGTAAACGCCGTCAGGCTGAATTTCTCTGATTTCAGCGCGTCTTCTGCGGGGCATACGTTCCTCTTCGAATCCTTACTTCTTCTTCTTGGCCGCGGCTGCCTGGCCGGCCTTCGGCCGCTTGGCGCCATACTTCGACCGGCTCTGCATACGGCCGGAGACGCCTGCGGTGTCCAGAGTGCCGCGCACAATGTGATAGCGAACGCCGGGAAGATCCTTGACGCGGCCACCACGGATGAGCACGATGGAGTGCTCCTGGAGATTGTGGCCCACACCCGGGATGTAGGTTGTCACCTCAATACCGTTGGTCAGGCGCACGCGGGCCACCTTGCGAAGGGCCGAGTTCGGCTTCTTCGGCGTGGTGGTGTAGACACGGGTGCAGACGCCGCGGCGCTGGGGACAAGCCTGTAGGGCAGGGCTGGCCGTCTTGTAACGGGTGGGCGTGCGTCCTTTACGGACGAGCTGATTGAAAGTGGGCACGAACTATCCTCGCTGAGCAGCTTTCAGGGCGCTGGTTCTACCGGCTTACATGACAACAGGCCGCGAATAAATCACGGCTTGAGGTGAAACCGGCAAATACCTCGAGATCAACCGTTGAGCGGGGCTACCTGCGAACCGATGCCGGCCTGCAGAGCCCGCCATGAGAGAGGGTCACTTTGGACACGCCCATGCTCCATTCAGCGCTTTGTCTGAAGGAACCTCGGGGCGGCCCCCCGGACGACTTCCTGCCGTTTTGATCCAGACTAGCCGGACACAGAAAGGGTAGCCAAGGGAGAAGAGCCAACTCCTCGAACCCCTCCAGGATACACAACCTCGTGAAATGGTGTCAACAGTAAGTGCAATATCTTCAAAAGAAGCGTCTTACCGGCCGCCTGCAGCAACCGGGTCTAGATCGCCACATCATTTACCGTTATGAGATCATCAAGTAGGAAGCTGGCAATTCAGGGCCGGGACGCGGATTTGCCCGCGGGATCCGCAACTTCAAGCTCCGCCCGGTGCTTACAGCCTTAGAAACTATGCTCCCCAATGCCCTGTCCGTGCGGCACATCGCCGTAATGCTTTCTTTGTCCGGCCTCCTGGCGGGCGACGCCTGCGGGCAGGTTGACGTCCTGACGGCCAACTACGGCAACGAACGGACCAATTCGAATCCAGGTGAGGCCGTACTGAACACGTCGACTGTCCAGCCCGGGAGCTTTGGGAAGCTCGGCGCTTTTCCGGTGGACGGGCAAATCTACGCTCAACCACTGGTGGTTTCCGGTATCTCCATCCAGGGAGAGCCTCGCAACCTTGTGTATGTGGCGACCATGCACAACAGCGTCTACGCCATCGACGCTGAAGCACCAGGCTCCGCCACGCCAGTCTGGCGGGTGAACTTCGGCCCGGCCGTACCTTCTAAGTTCCTCGATTTCACAGACGTCCTGCCGGAGACGGGCATCCTGAGTACCCCGGTCATCGATCTCAGCCGCAACATCATTTACGTGGTGTCGGACACGTTCCAGAAAAACACCGCCGTTTTCCGCCTGCATGCGCTCGACCTCGCAACGGGGCAAGAACGGCTGGGTGGCCCGGTGGACATCAAAGCCACCGTTTCCGGGACGGGCGATGGCAGCGTAGGTGGCATCATTCAATTCGATCCGGTTCAGCATTTGCAGAGGCCCGCCCTGCTGCTGGCCAATGATCGTGTTTACATTGCTTTCGGGTCACACGCCGACCAGTCTCCCTACCACGGCTGGATTCTCGCCTATGATGCCGGGGACATCACACATCAGGTGGCGGTCTTCAATTCGACCCCACATGGCAGTGGAGGTTCCGTCTGGCAATCCGGCCGGGGCTTGGCCGCCGATCGCGATGGCACCATCTACGCGGGCACGGCCAATGGCGACTATGACGGCGTGTCGAACTTCAGCGCATCGCTGGTGCGCCTCACTCCGGACTTGGGCCTGCTCGACTGGTTCACGCCCAGCGACTGGGAGAAACTCAGTGGCGACGACGATGATTTCGGTTCGCTGGGCCCGGTGCTGATCCCCGGATCGGATCTGGTGCTCGCCGGCGACAAGGCAGGCAACCTCTACCTGCTGAGCCGAGACAAACTGGGGCGGCTGGGCGGCACTAGCGCCAGGACCGCCCAGACGGTACGCGCAGCGCGCTACGGTGGCATCTTTAACGTCGCCTACTACGAAAGCCAGAGCGGCGGCACCATCTACGTCGCAGCGCAAGGCGATTCCACCAGGGCCTTCCGGCTCGCTGGTTCGGAGTTGGAAACGACGCCCTTCTCCGTGACACCGGTGAATCCGGACATCCCCAAACAGGGCCTGACTGTGTCGTCGAGCAACGGTGCGGCAGGGACCGGCGTACTGTGGATGACCAAGGGCGACCACGAAGTCAAAGACGTGCCCGGCATGCTGCATGCTTTCGACGCGGACGATCTGACCAGCGAGTTGTGGAACAGCGAGATGAACCCGGACCGGGACCGGCTTGGCGGGTTTGCCAAGTTCGTTTCGCCCACGGTGGCCAACGGGCGCGTCTATGTTCCCACCTTCTCCGGCGAACTGGCCATCTATGGTTTGCTCCCATCCGATCAGCAGCAGGCGGACTCTTCACGCCCCAGGCGGCCGGCAAGATAGCTTGCCGAGGGCGGCAACCGGCTTCCCGACGCGGCAGCACATTCAAATTGGGCGGCCGGCAAACTGGGCGGCCGGCAAACTGGGCGGCCGGCAAACCGGGCGGCCGGCAAACCGGGCGGACGGCAAACCGGGCGGCCGGCAAACTGGGCGGCTGGCAAACTGGGCGGCTGGCAAACTGGGCGGCCGGCAAACTGGGCGGCTGGCAAACTGGGCGGCCGGCAAACCGGGCGGCCGGCAAACTGGGCGGCCGGCAAACCGGGCGGCCGGCAAACCGGGCGGCCGGCAAGTTGGGCGGCCTGCAAATTGGGTGGCTTGTGCCCCATTTCCACAGCCTTCACGCCGTCGTTGCCAAATATTCACATTCGCGAGACGGTTCTGTAACGAACGATTGCGACATTGGAGGCATGAGATCAATTTGTCTGCTGGCTCTGACGGCCAGCCTTTTGCTTGCTCAGGGCGATGGTGGCCGGTTCGCGGGCACAGTCACCGACGGCTCCGGCGCCGTCGTTCCCGGGGCCATCATTAAGATTCTGAACGAGAAAACCGGCGCCACTCGCGAAGTTCGGACGGATAACCAGGGCAGCTTCATCGCCACCAACCTGGCGGCTGCCAGTTACACCGTTTCCGGCAGTGCGGCCGGAATGGCAACCACTGAATACAAGAACATCCCCCTGACGGTCGGTCAGGAGAGAACCATGGCCATAGTCCTCTCGCCGGCACAAGTCCAGCAATCTGTGAATGTGGATGGCGGCGAACTGGTGGTTGTGGACACGAGCTCAGCGCGCGTCGGCGGCAACGTCAACGAACGCGAGGTGGCGAACATGCCCCTCAACGGCCGCCAACTCTCGCAACTGTACCTTCTGGTCCCAGGCGCGCAGACCTCCGGCGGCGGCACATATGACAACATCCGGTTCAGCGGCCGGGCCAACCAACAGAACGCCGTCCGCTTTGACGGCATCGAAGGATCGTCAATTGTGGACGCTTCACCGGGCAACCTGAACGGCCAGACTTCCTCCTCCTTCCGCTTGCAGGCCAGCCTGGAGACCGTGCAGGAGTTCCGCGTGGAGTCCAGCAACTACCCCGCCGAGTTTGGCACCGGTTCGGGCGGCCAGATCAGCATCCTCACCAAGTCGGGGGGCAACAGCCTCCACGGCGGTTTGTTTGAGTACCTGCGCAACGATGCGCTCGACGCCCGCAACTACTTTGACGGCCTGAACAAGTCCCCACTGCGGTTGAATCAGTTTGGCGGCTCTCTGGGCGGCTCCATCATCAAGGACAAGTTGTTCTACTTTGGCCACTATGAGGGGCTCCGCCAACGCGCCGGGTTCCCCCTGGTGGGCCAAGTGCCCAGCGCCGCCGTCCGCGCCTTGCCCACCTGCGTGGCCGGCAGCAGCGCCCGCTGCGTGGATTCCGCCATCAAGCCGCTGTTCGGCGCCTATCCGATTGGAAACCGCGGCGCCACCACGAACCCTGATTTCGACATCGCCCAGTTCGACGGACGAGCGGTCGTAAATGAGAACTCCGGCAGTATGCGCCTGGACTACCGCCAGGGCGACAAGAACTCCTTCGGCCTGCGCTGGTTCCGCGATGACGGTACCTCCACGGCGCCTTTCGACGTTTCCGGCAGCGCGTTCCAGCAGAAGGCTCTCTACCAGAACGGCATGTTGAGCTGGCAGCGGATCATCTCGCCCACCATGATCAACGAAGCGAAGTTCGGCTATAACGGCCCGAAGACGCGGACCAACGGAGTTGCTCCGACCGTCGCCGGTCTGGATCTCACGGGGGTGACGCTGAACATCTCAGGCGCCACCGTACTGGTCGGCATCGGGGGCCAAGGCGCCAACGCCGGACTCTCCATTCCCTCCGGCCAGGTGCGCGCCAATAGCTCCACCAACGGCCGCGGCCAGCCCTATACCAACTACTCGCTGAGCTACATCGACAGCCTGAGCTGGGTGAAGGGGAGCCACAGCTTCAAGTTCGGCGGCGAATATCGCCAGGTTCGCATGTACACCGACCGCCTGGGCGGCGTCACCTACGCTTTCAGCAACCTGAATGCCTTCCTGGCCAACACGCCCACGGTCAGCATCAATGGGGACCTTAGCGCCCCCAGTCCCTTCAACAATGGCGCTACGGGCAACCGCTTGGCGAAGACAGAGATGATGAGCATGTACGCCCAGGACGAGTACCGCATCATCCCCACACTGACCCTCAGCTACGGCCTTCGCTACGAGTACTACACGCCGATGAGAGAGGACCGGAATCTGCAGGTGCTATACAACACTGTCACCGGCACTCTGGACGATCCCACGAGCCGCGATGCTTACCAGAGCTCGAAGGCGGCCTTCGGCCCGCGTCTGGGCCTGAGCTGGTCGCCTGCGGCGCTGAAGGGCAGGACGGTGCTTCGCGTGGGTTCGGGCTTCTACTTCGGTCCGGGCCAGGGCGAGGACCTGATCCAGCCCATCGAGAGCGACCGCGTCAGCACTTCGCTCAGCGCCAGGTACCCGGTTGACCCGCTGCCCATTATCAAGAACTTCAACATCAACACCGCCACCGGCATTGGTGTTCGCGCCTACGCACCCGGCTACCGCGTACCGGAGAAGATCCTCTCCTACACGGCCTCCGTCCAGCAGACTCTGCCCTTCGGCGCAGTCCTGCAGGTGGCCTATGTGGGCAGCCAGGGCCGGAATCTGTTCCTGCGCAGCACCACGAACAAGGTCATCGGCGCGACCATGAACGCCACTACCGGAGTGGGCAGCGTCGTGCGGGAGTTCGGCCCCCGCTTCGGCGAGATTGACTATAAGACCACTGGCGGCACGGACCACTACGACTCGCTCCAGACCACGTTGAATCGCCGCTTCGCCAAGGGCCTGACGCTGGGCGTCCAGTGGACCTACGGGCATTCCATCGGCAATAGCGGCGGCTCGAATGAAGCCAACACAGCCACCAACCCCTACAACTTCCGGGCAGACCGGGGCAACAACGCCTTCGACGTGCGCCACAGCGCCAACATCAGCGCCATGTACGAGCTTCCTTTCGGCAAGGGCCGGCAGTTTGGCTCCGGCATGAGCCGCGCGGCTGACGCGGTGGCCGGCGGCTGGCAGATTGGCGGTGTCCTGAACGCCCGCACCGGCCTGCCCATGGACATCCGCATCACGCGGCCGGATATCGTCTACCGCGACACACGCACCAACGCCATCGTCAACGCGCCGGTCGTGGTGGCCGGCGTGCCAGTGACGGTGCCAGTGATCAACGTGCCCGGCGGCGGCAATTCGCGCGACGTCCGCTTCCCGGACGTGGTGGCCGGCGTCAATCCGTTCCTGGAAAACGCGACCGACAAGCGCTTCATCGTCAACCCGGCCGCCTTCGCCACGCCTGCTCCTGGCACGTTTGGCAACCTCGGCCGCGGCGCGCTGCACGGACCGGGCCTGTCCCAGTTCGACCTGACCATGCACAAGCGATTCGCCATCACCGAACGCGTGAACACCGAGTTTCGCTTTGAAGCCTACAATCTGTTCAATCGGGCGAACTTCCTGAACCCGGTGGTGCGTCTGAACAATGTGCTTGGCACGGGCACCAATCAACTGCAGCCCGGTCAGGCGTATAGCTCGACCACGGGCGGCTCCTTCGGCACGGTTCTCCAGACTGTGGAAAGCGCGGTGGGTCTCGGAGCCCAGCGTCAGATCCAACTGTCTCTGCGGCTGACTTTCTAAGCTCGGGGCTTTCCGTTCACCCTGCCCCGCGGCGCCCAACGGCTCCGCGGGGCTTGTTCTTTCAGCAGCGGTAATACGGTGAACGGTATGGTATTAAGTGATGCGGAATTTCATCGCTTCCCTCCTGCTCTTCGCGCTCAGCGCGGCTGCCCAAAAGTTCGAGTTCTGGCCGGGGGCCAAATACGACCCAGCCATTCCAACCGTCGAGAAGGTGCTCGGCCATGAAGCCGGCATTCGCATCGCCCCGCACGCCGATATTATGCGGTATTTTGAGGCCCTGGCCGCCGCCTCGCCGTCTCATATGCGCGTCTTCGAATACGCCAAAAGCTGGGAAGGCCGCCGCCTGATCTACGTGGCCATTTCGAGCGAAGCCAACATCAGAAGGCTGGACGAGATCAAAGCGGTCCAGAAGCGCCTGGCGGATCCGCGCAAGACGCCCGCCGCCGAGGCCAAACGCCTGATAGCCGCCCAACCCGCCACGCTCGGCCTCTCTTACGGGGTCCACGGCAACGAGATTTCCTCACCCGACGCCGCTATGATGACGGCTTACCATCTGCTGGCGTCGCGTGGCGATGCGCTGATCGACAACGTCCTCAAGAATGTTGTCGTGCTAATTGACCCACTCCAGAACCCCGACGGGCGCGACCGCTTCGTCCACAATTTCCGCATCAACGAGGGACTGGAACCGGACCCCAACGCCTTCTCCGCAGAACGCGCCGAGCCGTGGCCCGGGGGACGCTCCAACCACTACTACTTCGATATGAACCGCGACTGGCACGCGCTGACGCAGCCTGAGACCCTGGGCCGCGTCCGCTACCTGCGTGAATGGCTGCCACTGGTGCAGGTGGATCTGCATGAAATGGGCACCAACTCCACGTATTTCTTCACGCCCGGCTCCCTGCCCATGAATCCGCACGTCACGAAGGATCAGAAGGATCAGATGTCGTGGTTCGGCCAGAATGACGCCAAGTGGTTCGATAAATTCGGCTGGCCGTACTTTACCCGGGAGGTCTTCGACGAGTTCTACCCCGGCTACGGCGCCTCCTGGCCCTGGTTTTATGGCGGCATGGGCATGACGTACGAGAACGCCTCGGTGCGGGGCCTGGTGGCCCGCCGGAGCGACGAAACCCTGTATACCTTCCAGGAGAGCGTGAAGAAGCACTTCGTGGCCTCGATAGCCACCTGCGAGACCGCCTTCGTCCGCCGCGAAGGCCTGTTTGACAGCTTCTACCGCTATCAGGTCACCGCCATTGAGGAGGGCCAGAAGGAGGCGGTCAAGGAGTACATCCTGCCGCGCCGCGGCGACGTCAGCGCCGTAGACAAGCTGGCGCATATCCTGGCTGAACATGGCGTGGAGTTGCGCCAGTCTACTGCTGCGTTCACTAACGGCGGTAAGCAATACCCCGCCGGGTCCTACGTGGTCTCTGCGGCCCAGCCGCGGAAGCGGTTCCTGCGCGCCGTTCTCGACCTGCGCAACGACATGGACCCGGACTTTCTCAAGGAACAGGAGCGCCGCCGCAAGAAGAAGCTCGGCGACGAAATCTACGACGTGACCGGCTGGTCTCTCCCCTTGCTGTTTAATGTCGAGTGCGTCCCGGCGGGCGAGGCGTCGAGCGTCACTGGCCCCCTGGTTTCCCCTTCGGCGGTGACCAGGAACCCCGCCCCCGCCAAAGCCGAGGTGGCCTACCTGATTCCCTGGGGCACCCAGGCAGCCGGCCGCTTCCTGGCCGCGGCACTGCGCGCCGACGTCAAAGTCCACTCCGCCAACAAGCCGTTCCAACAGTCCGGCCGCAAGTTCCCTTCCGGCACATTGATCGTGCTGACCCGGCAGAATGACGCCTCAGTGCACGAAAAGGTGGCGCGGCTGACGGCGGCGAGCGGAGCCGAGGTCCTCTCCACCAATTCGAGCTGGGTGGAGAGCGGCATCGATTTTGGCAGCAACCATGTGGTGGCCATCAAGAAGCCAGCCATCCTGTTGGCCTGGGACAGCCCGACTTCCAGTTCGTCGGCCGGCCAGGCGCGCTTCGTGCTGGAGCGGCAGTACGGTTATCCGGTGACGGTGGCCCGTGCCTCGACACTCGGCTCGGCCGAGCTCCACCGCTTCCAGGTGATCATCCTGCCAGACACCGGCGCGGGCAGTTATCTATCCGCCCTCGGCGGGCCGGCGGCGGATCGCATCAAGTCCTGGGTTCGCGCCGGCGGCGTGCTGATTGGAATCGGCGGCGCTCTGTCGTATCTGTCCAATCCGGCGATAGACCTGCTATCCATTCGCCAGGAGGGCCTGGCGCGGGAAAGCGCCAAACCAGCCGAGGGAGCCAAGCCGGCCGACGCGGCCAAGCCAGCGTCTTCAGCGGTCTCAGCCGCTCCTGGCGGCCCGGCGCCTGGCAAGCTATTGGCGAAGCTGGAGGACTACGAGAAAGCCATTCAGCCGGAAACGGAACTGCCAGACTCTGTGGCCGGCGTACTGGTCCGCGCCAAGGTCGATCCTGAGACTTGGGTCACCGCCGGGCTGCCTGAAACGCTCAACGTTTTGGTGGACGGCCGCTCCATCTGGTCCCCAATTAAGCAGGACAAAGGCACCAATGCCGTCATCTTTGCCGGCCCTGACGAGTTGCTCGCCTCTGGCCACATGTGGGAGGAGAACCGTAAGCAGCTTGCCTTCAAGCCATTTGTGATTGTGAGGAATGAGGGGCGGGGCGCCGTAGTTGGTTTCACAGCCGACCCCAATTTCCGCGCCTACATGGACGGGCTCAACGTGGTCTTCCTCAACGCCGTGTTCCGCTTCGGCACCGGGTCCGGCCGGGGCGGCAGTGAGACGGAAGAGTAACGGTCAGGGCCGTTTGGGATCCTGAGCGGCGGCGGCCTCTGTGAGAACCACAATGTCGACACGGCGGTTCCGGTTGCGTCCCTCCTGGGTGTCATTGGAGGCCAGCGGCGCGGTGTCGCCGAAGCCGCCAATGGACATCCTGCGCCGGTCCAGGCCGAACTGGCCGGCGTAGAGTTCCAGCATGGCGATGGCGCGCGCGGAGGACAACTCCCAGTTGCTGCGGAATCTGGCGGTACGGATGGGGACAGAGTCCGTGTGGCCCTCCATGCGAATCGCATTGGGGTGGTTTCGGACTTCCCTGGCGATGACTTCCAGCATGGGCAGGGCCGATGCGGCCACGGTCTCGCCTCCACTCGGAAACAGCGTGGCCTCACGAACGCTGATGACCAGGCCGCGCCGCTCCATGTGGACCTCCAGACGGCCGTCGCCGATTTCCGTCTTGAGCTTGTCATTCAACTGGTGGAGCGACGGGAGCAGGTCCGAAGTGCCGGGTGGGGCGTTGGCTGATTCGAGCCGGGATGGCTCCACCGTCAGGGCGGCGGGCGCCACAGGGGCAGCCGGGTGGTGCCCAGGCCCCGTTTTCAGCAGGCGGGAGAGCGTCTGAGAGACCCGGCCCGGTCCCATGGCTTCCCGGAATGACTGCGAGATCCGCTCTGCCTGTGCCGTATTGGTCTTGGAGTTCGCGTACAGCATCACGAAAAAGGCAAACAACAGCGTGACAAAGTCGGCGTAGGAGACCAGCCAGCGTTCATGGTTGCCGTGGGCGGCGGGCTTGGACTTGCGTGCCACTTAGGCGGCCTTCCTTCTCTGCGGCGCCCTGACGCTGGCGGTGAGGCTCGCTTTCGCGGGCACATAGGCCTCCAGGCGGCTGCGGATCATTTTGGGATTCAGTCCTTCGGCGATGGAACACACGCCGAGGAGAATCAACTCCTGCCGTTCGCGCTCCGCCGCCGCCCTGAGCCGGACCTTGTGCGCGGCCGGTAGAAACAGAAGGTTGGCTGAACCCACGCCGTAGATGGTAGCCACAAAAGCGGCGGCAATGCCTTGGCCCACCTTCTCCATGTCGCTCAGCTTGCCCATGACCGTGATCAACCCCAGCACCGCGCCGATAATTCCGATGGTGGGCGCAAAACCGCCGGCGGACTCATACACCTTCGCCACATCCTCCATACGACGCTCCGCCACGTCCATATCCAACTCCACTGACGCACGAAGTTCCTGCAGGTCCACACCATCGACTGCCAGCGTCAGGCTCCTGCGCAGGAACGGATCCTCCACGCTGAGCACGTCCTGTTCCAGAGCCACAATGCCGGACTTCCGGGCCCGGGTGGCAAAATCGACTAGCATGTCCACTAAAGCGGCGCTGTCGTCGGCCGGCTCCAACAAGAGGGCCTGGAGCATGCCTAGCGCCCGCCGGACCAACGCGACCGGGTTAGCGGCCAGCGTCGCGCCCAGACTGCCGCCCAGGACGATGAACGCCGCGGAAACGCCCATTAAGTCGGCCGCGCGGCCGTGCTCGAGGTAGTATCCGCCCAGAATCCCGCCAAAAGCGAGGGCGAGGCCCCCGACTGTCCCCAGATCCAACCGGCTCTTTCCGCGTGCGCGTAACGCCATTCCGCGCCCCCCTACCGGTCCACGGACGACGGGCTCAATGTCTCAACCGTCAACGGGTGTATTCTCCGCCGGTAGTCCTCCACACGCCGCACTACCTCCTCGGCGCCTTCGAGCACCATGACCTTCTGACCGTTGATCGTCGTGACCACCGTATCCGGCGTCGTCTCTACGAATTCGATCAGATCCGCGTTTAGAAAGAAGGGTGACTGGTTGATACGCGTGAGCCTGATCATGATGTGCCTCGTGAGGCTTATCGGCAGCGCGGGGGCAGGTCTGACTGATTTGTTGGAGACTAGGTCAACAGGGCCAGAATGGACCGCAACTCGGTCCGCACGGAGGCGATCCTGGCGTTGGCCTTAGCCGCCACAGTAGCCGGATCCGGGCCAAACAGGTTGGCCTGCGAGGGAGCCGGCGCGGCAGGACCTGTTGTGCGGGGGTTGGACTTACGCTGATGCAGGAAGGTCCTGGCGCCTTCGATGGTGTAGCGCTTCTCGTAGAGTAAGTGTTTTATTTGCAACACCATCTCGACGTCTTTGCGGCGGTACAGCCGCTGGTTGGTGCCGGATTTCTTGGGCGAAAGCGCGGCGAACTCAGTCTCCCAATAGCGCAGGACGTAGGCCTTGATTCCGGTCAGACGGCTCACGTCGCCGATCCGGAAATACAACTTGTTCGGGATTTCTACGGGCTGAGTACGAGCTGCTGCCGTCGCCATAGGTTTTCCGCGCCTAACGTCATCCTAAAGAAAGCCAGCACTGGCGTCAACCATTTCCTTTGGAAAATGTTTGCTACCTCGCCCGCCGGCTCCGCTACCATGGAAACACAATGTCATTGATCGCCGGAATCCACCCGGTGCGCGAGGCGCTCAAGGCCGGCCAGCCGATGGACCGGGTGCACGTTTTGCGGGGCGGCGGCGGCCCGCGCCTGCAAGAGATTGTCGAATTGTGCCGCCTGGCCAAGATCCCGGTCCGTTTTGATGCCCGGGAGGCCTTGGACCGGCTGGTGAAGGGATTGCCTCACCAAGGCGTGGTGGCATTTCCTTCCAGCCAGAAGACGGCCACGCTGGACGACGTAATTGGCCGTGCCGGCCTGCTGGTCATCCTGGATGGTGTGGAGGATCCGCACAATCTGGGGGCCATCATCCGCACCGCCCACGCCGCCGGGGCGACAGCCGTGGTGGTGCCCGAACGCCGCGCGGCCGGCCTCACGGAAACCGTCGCCAAGGCAGCCGCCGGTGCGCTCGCGGTGTTGCCCGTGGTCAAGGTCACCAACCTGAATCGCACGCTGGAAGTGCTGAAAGAAAAAGGGTTCTGGATCTACGGTCTGGACGAGCGGGGAACCCAATCCTACTTCGAGACGGCGTTCGACAACCCCGCCGCCATCGTGCTCGGCGGCGAAGGGCACGGCCTGCACGAGCAGACGCGGCGCCATTGCGACTTTCTGGTTCGCATCCCCATGGCCGGCCAGATCGCTTCACTCAACGTTTCGGTGGCCGCAGGCGTGGTTTTGTTCGACTGGCGCCGCCGCACTCATTCCAAGACAGAGGTGAAACCATGAAGGCACTTGTCAAAGCCAAAGCGGAGCCCGGCCTGTGGCTGGAGGACATTCCCGTCCCGGAGGCCGGAATCAACGACGTGTTGATCCGCGTGGAACGCGCCGCCATCTGCGGCACAGACCTCCACATTTACAAATGGGACGCCTGGGCCCGAAAGACCATACCGGTCCCCATGGCGGTGGGCCACGAGTTTGTCGGCCGGGTGGAGAAGGTGGGCTCCAACGTGGCGGACTTCCACCCCGGCGAACTGGTCAGCGCCGAAGGCCACGTCGTCTGCGGCCGTTGCCGGAACTGCCTGGCGGGACGCAGGCACCTGTGCGCCCACACCATGGGCGTGGGTGTGAACCGGCCCGGCGCATTCGCCGAGTTTGTTTGCGTGCCGATGGCGAACGTGTGGCGGCACGATCCGACTTTGCCGCTCGACATCGCCGCCATCTTCGACCCCTTCGGCAACGCCGTCCATACCGCGCTGAGCTTCCCGGTCCTGGGCGAGGACGTTCTGATCACCGGCGCGGGCCCGATCGGCCTGATGGCGGCCGCTGTGGTCCGGCACGCCGGGGCGCGCTTCGTAGTGATCACGGACGTCAATCCCTACCGGTTGAACCTGGCCCGCAAGTTCGGCGTCACGCGGGCTGTGGACGCCCGTACAGAGCACCTGCCGGACATCCAGAAGGAGCTCGGCATGACCGAAGGCTTCGATGTCGGCCTGGAGATGTCGGGCAACGAGACGGCTTTCCGCGACATGCTCCTCAACATGAGCCATGGCGGCCGGATCGCCATGCTGGGCATTCCGCCCGGACCGATGTCCATCGACTGGGATACCGTCATTTTCAACATGCTCACCATCAAAGGCGTCTACGGCCGGGAGATGTATGAGACGTGGTACAAGATGACGGTGATGCTGCAGACAGGACTCGACCTCGGCCCCATCATCACCCACCGTTTCCATTTCACGGAGTTCAAGGAAGCGTTTGAGGTGATGCTGACCGGCAACGCTTCCAAGGTGATCCTGGACTGGGAACTCTAACTACTTCAGCCACTTGAAGTAGTAGAACATCAGCGGCGTCTTGCCGGTGTTGAGGATGCCGTGCGGCTTGCCGGCCGCCGAGTACATGATGGAACCGGGGCCGGCCTTTGTGGTCTTGCCGTCCAACATGATTTCACCGGTTCCTTCAGTGACCACCATAAACTCCTCTTCCGCGTGATCGTGAGGCGGATGAGGGGTGGCGCCGGCTTTGAGGCGGAGGCTGCCGGCGGTCATCGATTTGAGCTGATCGGTGGGACCCTCGAAATAGGAGCGATGCTCGCCGAATGGTTCCTGGACGAGCTTGGCTTGGGCTGACGACATGGTCGCATTGGGCAGTTTGGCGCCTTGGGCGGTGGCGAGGGCGGCGAGGAAGGGAGCGGCCTTGAAGAAGTCGCGGCGTTTGGGCATAGTTCTATAGTAGATCAGGGCTCGAGACGCTGGATGACCTCAACGAGGGTGCGGCCAACGACTTCCATGGACGTGGGGCTAAGCTTGTCCATGGTGTCCTGCGCGGTGTGCCACCATGCGTGATTGGGGCCGTAGTCAAAATCGATGAGATTGGCGGCGCGAACGCCTTTGCGGAGAAAGGGAACGTGGTCGTCCTCGATAGGCAGGTCGCCGGCGTTGAAGTGCTTGGCGTAACCCAATGAGGCGGCGGCCTGGGTGATGACGCGCCGGAGGGGTTCGCTGGAGTAGAGTTCGTTGACTATCTTCAGGTCGCGATCGCCAATCATGTCGATGTTGATGAGAGCGGCCAGGCGATCAAGGATGCCTGCGGATTGCCATTTATCGGCAAGGTGACGGGATCCGTAGAGGCTGTCCGTCGCGGTCCACTCCCCGACCGCTTCCTCGCCATCAAAGAAGACCAGATAGACGTCGTTCTTGAAAGTGCGGTCTTTCAGGCAGCGTGCCAATTCCAGGAGCACGCCGGCGGAGGCTCCGCCGTCGTTGGCACCGGCGAATGGGAACGGGAAACGTTTGGTGTCATAGTGGCCGGTAATGGCGACGGCCCGGCCGGACAGACCAGCCTTGCGGGCGATGATGTTCTTCATCGCCAGGGTGCCAGCGGGCGTGCGGGCGGAGAATGAGTCCTCTGTCACATGCCAGCCGAGAGCTTTGAGTTGCTCCACGATATAAGCCTGGGCCTTGACCAGGGCCGGTGTGCCGGCCGGGCGAGGACCGAAGCTGACAAGGGCCTGGGTGTAGGCGAGCGCCTTCTGCCCCGAGAAGTCGGCGGCGGTCAGCGGCAGCAGGAACAACAAAGGCAGAAGGCACATCTGCCTACCAGTTTAGCGGTCAGGCCTCGTCGGCGGAAGGACCGTAGAGACCCGGAACAGGAACATCGTTCATTCGCAGATAGACCGTGAGCTGGCCCCGGTGGTGGATCAGATGACTGAGCACCATGGAGCGGAGTACGGCCAGACGCGGCTGGGTGAAGAACACCTGCTCCCCCATGGATAGTGTCCAAGGGGCGTGGAGTTCCTCATCGGTGGTGGCGGCCAGGGCTTCCAGTGCTTTGGCGGCTGCGTCGTCGAAGCCGGCGAGCATGGCCTCCAGCGACGCGGGCGCCTGGTTGGGGCTGACCGTTGCCAGATCAAGACTGGGAGTGCGGAGCGTGAAATTGGCCCAGGATGGAATGTTGGCGATATGGCCGGCCAGGGCGATCAGCGTCATGGACTTGGGATGAGGCCGGAAGTCCGCTTTTTCGAACGGCACGCGGACCAGCGTCTTGCGAGTGTTGCCGAACTCGTGAATAAACTGAGGGAGCAGCGATTGTGCCAGGGACATGGGAGCTATTGTAGCGGGACTGCGCGTCCGGCGCGCGCCTGCGGCCGGCGAGGGTGCATCGCCGGAGCGGCGGAGAACATTCCGACTTTGGTAACTTCGCGGCCGCGCCCGCGTAGGTATAGTGAGCCGAGCCGATCATGAACGGGACGAACTTCCACATTCTGTATGAGACCCACGCAAAGTCGGTCCACCGGTTCGTCCACTACCTGACCGGCAGCCGGGAGGAGGCGGACGAGATCACGGCCGAAACGTTCTTTCGAGCCTGGACGTCTACCGGACCGATCCGGCAAGCGAGCGCGCGCTCCTATCTGATCACGATTGCCCGCAACCTGGCCGTGGACGGCTTCCGCCGGCGCCGGCGGGAGGTGGAGTTGGACGCTGAGTGGCCCTCGCACGAAGCCTCGCCGGACCAGAAGTTCGAGTTGGAGACGGCCATGGCCGCAATGAGCCGGCTGCCGCCGGAGTACTCCGAGCCGCTGACGATGAGCGCCTTGGGAGGGTTGTCTTACGACGAGATTGCCGCCGCGCTCGGCTTGCCCCTGTCTACCGTGAAGATCCGGATATACCGTGCCCGCGTCCAGCTGGCCGGCGAACTGAACCGCAAGAGGAGTGAACGAACATGACACTGTCACCTGCAGTGATGAATGATCTGATACCCGTGTACCTGGCCGGCGAGGCTTGCCCGGAAACCAGGCAACTGGTGGAGGAGTATGCGCAATTGCATCCGGAATTCGCCGCCGCGCTTCGATTGGCGGCGGAACTGGAGATGCCGGTGCCGCCCGCGAGCGCGGCAGGCGACCTGGAGATCGCCGCATTGCGGAAGACCCGGCACTTCGTCCGGCTCCGTTCCATATTCATGGGAACCGGCATCTTCTTCACTCTGGCCCCTTTCATGTTCCAGTTTGGGTCTGGCGGCTTTGAGTGGCTCCTGATTGGGCGCGCGGACGGCCTTGTTTCGGCCTCGGCGTCGTTGGCGGCCGCCTCCTGGGTGGCCTATTGGCTCATGAACCGCGAAGCGCGCAAGGCGGGGCTGTAGGGGCAGAAGACCACGGCTTACCGCGATGGTGGAAAGAAGGCAGTGCGGCGTTAGGGCTATACTGGCGCGTACGTGCGTTTCTTCGAAGGCGTATTCTCGACACCGCGCTGGCTGGCGCTTTGGGCGGCCCAACTCGGCTTCATGCTCGACGCGATGGACGTGCTGCTGTACGTCTTCGCGCTCACCACGCTGAAGACGGAGTTCGGCTGGACGAACGCGCAGGCGGGCCTGGTGGCGTCGGTCACCTTGGTCGCGTCGGCCTTTGGCGGCATCGCGGCGGGCATAGTTTCCGATCGAGCCGGGCGGCGGCGGACGCTGATCTACACCATCCTGCTGTACTCGCTGGCATCGGCGGGGACGGCCACGTCGCGCGGCATCTGGGATCTGATCTTCTGGCGCGCGCTGGTGGGCTTAGGGTTGGGTGGGGAATGGTCCGCGGGCGCGACATTGGTGGCCGAGTCCTGGCCGGCGGAGCATCGCGCCAAGGCGGTGAGCTTCATGCAGTCCGGCTGGGCGCTGGGCTACATGGCTGCGGCCGCGCTGTCAGCGGTGATCCTGCCGGCGCTGGGCTGGCGGGCGCTGTTTTTGGCCGGGGTGGCCCCGGCCCTGGTCACCGTGTTCATTCGCCGCAAGGTTCGGGAGCCGGAGATCTGGTTGCAATCGAGGCGGCGGGCGAGCTTCACCGGCATTTTCAAGGCGCCCTACGGGCGGCGCACGCTCTGGGCCACGGTGCTGGCGACGAGCGTCCTGTTCGCCTACTGGGGTCTGTTCACCTGGCTGCCCGGTTTCCTGTCCGCGCCGGTGGCTCAGGGCGGCGCGGGCATGAGTATTGTCAAAACCAGCGGGTTCGTCTTTGCCGTGCAGATCGGCGCGTTTTGCGGGTACTTGTGTTTCGGCTATCTGGCGGACCGGTTGGGACGGCGGCCGGCGTTTGCGATCTACGTCACCGCGGCGGCGCTGTTGACTCCGCTCTACGGACTGGCCCCCACCATTTCGCCGCTCCTGTTACTCATGCTCGGCCCGTTCATGGGTTTCTTCGGCACGGGCTTCTTCTCTCTGTTTGGCGCCATGCTGGCGGAGTTGTATCCGACCGAGATGCGCGGCGCGGGCCAGGGCTTCGTCTACAACTTCGGCCGCGGCCTGAGTGCGCTGGCGCCTTACGCCGTGGGATCCCTGGCAGACGGCTACGGTCTGGGTGCGGCGCTGGGCTTGAACGCGGCGTTCTTCCTGATGGCGGCGGGGCTGGTGTTCCTGCTGCCGGAGACTAAGAGCACGCAACTGGAATTGGTTTAGGCGGCCACACGGGCCACCGGTTTTTAGCGGGCTCAGGAGAAGCCGCCGCGCGGGGCGCAGCCACCTCCGCCGCCACTGCCGCCGGAGGAGGCCCCTGCGCCGATGGCACATGCCGAGAACTGCCGTTCCTGGCGCTTGGAGCCGCAGTGCGGGCATTCCACGTTGGTATCGGCTTCTGACATGCGGCGCAGCTGTTCGTGCTGGCGGCCGCATTCTGCGCATCGGTATTCGTACATAGGCATGGCAATCCTATTTTCGCAGATCTACGGGATGCGGTGGACGGGCAGGCCGGAGCGTCGGAGGCCGTGCTCGACGTCAGTCAGTTTCAGGCGTGAAGCGTCAAAAAGCACCGTCAGGCCGTCCATCTGGGGGTTCAGCTTCACCGCTTGCATCCCATAGACGCCGTGGAGGGACTCAATGGCCGGCAGCCAGCTCTCGGAGAACGGCACCGTGAACTCGTAACTTGCTTCAACCTTGGTCATCGCATTGCCAGGATAACACCCGGCTCAGGGATTGTTCAGTTTCCAGAGAATCTGGCGGAGCATGCCTGTCCAAACAGCGGCGTCGCGAGAGCGCAAGTGGAGGCGGCGGACCAGGCGGTGAGTCTTGTCTTCACCATGCTTCGCCTTGCCGAAATCGGTGTAGCCGGAGTGCTGGAGTAGCTCTTCGAGCAGGACGGTGAAGCGCTCAACTTCCTCGCCCGGCGCCAGCTCGGCGGCCTCGGGCCAGTGACGGGCGGCGCCGGGTTGGCGAGTGAGCTCGTAGAGGCAGACGGCTACCGCCTGAGCGAGGTTCATGGAGTCGTGCGCGGGGCGCGTAGGAATGTGGAGGAGCCAGTGGCAGTGGCTGACGTCGTTGTTGGCCAGACCGAACTTCTCGCTGCCGAACAGCAGGGCGGCGTTGGCCGATTCGGTGTGGCGGCGGAGGATGCGGCCGGCCTTTTCGAGGCGGTGGAGCGGGTGCTGGATCTGACGGTGGCCGAGGCCGGTGGCGCCGACGACCAGGGAGCAATCGGCCACAGCCTCGGCGACGGTCGGGAAGACAGGCGCGGTACGCAGGATTTCTGAGGCGCCGACGGCACTGACGGCCTCACGGAAGGCGACCTCGTATGGGTGGACCAGACGGAGATCGAAGAACCCGAAGTTGCTCATGGCGCGGGCCGAGGCGCCGATGTTGAGGGGGTTGCGGGTATCGACGAGAACGACCTTCAGCCGGGCGTTGCGGTCCAGGTTCATGCTTCGTCCTGGGGCACGTCCGGCTCGCGCCAGGCGAGTAGTGCGGTGGGCAAGCAGACGACCAGAACCAGCATGGCGAAGCTGACGTTCTTCCACGCGGACACGCCTGCCGGTTGCACCGCAATGACGATTAGAGTCGCCAGGCCGAGTATGCGATAGGCAATGGTGGTGGCCTCATTCCGAACGCGCCACTGGCGTTCATCGACTGGCGAATTGTCATCCATGGGCGGGAGGCCGGAGTAAGGAAGTGGTAAGTAGAGGAGGACGCAGGCGATTCCGGCGAACGGCGTCAGGAAGGTCAGGGCGGCCGAGGCGGCCATCAGAAGTACCATGGTTCGTCTCGCGCGACGCGTCCGGAGTATGAGCCATTGCGGCATCCAAGCTGGGTGGGTCATCCTCAGTCCTCCTTGTCTGGACTAGACCGGTCTTGGTTGGCGAGAAAAGAGAGTTCCTCACTCATGGGGCGGAAGGGCTTTCGTGAGAAGATCATCTCAATAGGCAGACCGAACAGCTCGCTGATTCGGAAGGCGAGGTCGAGGCTAGGGTTGTACTCGCCCCGCTCCAGGTAACCGACCGTCTGATAGTTGATCGCGAGGGCATCGGCCAAGGCTTGCCGGGTGAGGGCTCGCTCAGCCCGCAGGACTGCGAGGCGATTGTGAAATTGTCCTTGCTCATAACTCGCGCGGCCGGCCGGCATATCAGGTATCTGTTGCAGAGTAGTATTAATACAACATTTTGTCAACGGAAATATTCTGGAACCTATTCGGGGCGGCGCGTCAATTACATTCGGAGACGAGTTGCAGGGAAATATCACCAGCCTGAATGAACACGCTTTGCTGCGCCGGGTGCAATCCGGCGAGGCTGCGGCGTTTGAACTTCTCTATGACCGGCACCAGGCGCGGGTTTATCGCTATGCACTACGGATGTCGGGGTCACCGGAGACTGCCGACGATGTGGTGCAGGAAGTGTTCCTGGCTTTGATCCGGGGGGCGCGGGGATTTGATCCGCAGGCCGGGGCGTTGGCCAGCTATCTCTATGGGATGGCGAGGAATCTGCTGTTCCGGCGGCTCAGTTTGCCGGTGGCGGACGAACTCGAAGGTGACGCGCAGGTGACGGATGCCAATCCGTTGGAGGGGTTGGAACAGGCAGAGAAGGTGGAGCGGGTGCGACTGGCACTGGCGAGCCTTCCGGAGCATTACCGGGAAGCCGTGGTGCTCTGCGAGATGGAAGAACTGAGCTACGCGGAGGTTGCTGAAATGTTGGGCGTGGCAGTGGGGACGGTGCGGTCCAGGCTGCACCGGGCGCGTGCCATCCTGGTGGAAAAGCTAAGCGGAGAGAGGTGCCGGGCATGAGCGACGGGAACGGAGATCTTCGGAGTGCGTTGCAGGTACTTTCTGCGGAGACACGCGACGCGGGCGCCGGACCACGAGTGAGGGCCGGTCTATTGCAGGAGTTGCGGAAGCGGCAGCGGAAGGCCGTGATGTTGAGGTGGTGGCCGGCAGTAGCGATGGCAGCCCTGGTGCTGGGTGTTTGGTTGGGCATTCCGAGGGCTGAGGTGCCTGCGGTTCCGGCGGGGGGATCACAAACTACGGCAGTAGGTAATATGGCGACTGCGGAACCCTCGCCAGAAGTGGAAACGCCGGCAGTTGTCCCGGCGCCAGCCGTGCGGGCGGCCACCTATTCGGTTCCTTCAGGCGCTAAACAATTGAGTCCATTGACGCCATGGTACATCCATCCTGGCATCCCGCAGGCGCGCCAGGGGCACATAGTCTATATGGAAGTTGGCCCGGAGACCGCCCGCCTTTTTGGCTTGGCGAGCACTGGACCGCTGCAGGCACAGGTCTATCTAGGTGACGATGGCCTCGCAAGGGCCATCCGCCTGGTACGTACTACACAAATAGCAAAAGGAGAGTAAACCACTATGAACTTGAAACTGATCGGCATTGGCGTGGCCGTTCTCGCGTTGGCCGCGACGGCGCAAGATAAGAAGATTGTCGAAGAACGCGTGATGGTGATTAACGGTTCCGCCGGAGCGGGCGGCGGGGCCGGGCAGGCCGTCCGCTTTATGCAGTTTGACGCGGGCGCAGTGAAGGGTGCGCCCTACGCCGCCGAGGCGATGAACGAGACGATCCAGACGCTGCCGGATGGCAACCGGATCGTGGAGAAGCACAGCAGCAAGATGTACAGAGACGCCGAGGGCCGGACGCGGATGGAGAACAACTTCACCACACTCGGTCCGCTGGTGGCCGACGGCATGGCGCCTTCGATCACTTCGATAAACGATCCGGTGAGCGGCGAGCACTTCATGCTCGACAACAACCGGAAGACGGCCACGAAGATGACAATGTCGAAGTTGGCGATGGCGGGCAAGCCGGGCGAACAGAGGGAAGTGAGAGTGGAAGTGCGGCATGCCGGTCCGCTACCGGCCGAAGGGGCCCAGCACGACGTGATGATCGCCGGTCCGGCAGTCATGCTGAGGGAAGGAATGCCCCTGCGCAACATGGCGGGCGCCGGGGCTGGCCCCGGCGTGAAGAAGGAATCGCTCGGCAAGCAGATGATCGAGGGCGTCGAGTGCGAAGGCACGCGGGAAACGGATACGATCCCAGCGGGAGCCATGGGCAACGAGCGGCCGCTGGTGAGCGTGACGGAGCGGTGGTATTCCGAGAAGTTGAAGACGGATGTCATGCGGAAACACAACGATCCGAGATTCGGCGAAACCAACTACCGGCTAACGCGTATTGTGCAGGCGGACCAGCCGCGCAGCCTGTTCGAGGTTCCGGCGGACTACAAAGTGGAAGAGGGCCCGCGTGGAAACGTGATCTTCAATAAGAAGATCAAGGAAGTGAAGGACTAAGCCAGCCGGTTGGAAGAGTTGGATCCAGGGACGCGCCCGCCCGGCGCGTCCCTTTACGTTTGATGGGGCTCTTCGAGATAGGTGTAGCCGTAGAGACCTTCCTCATAGAACTTGAGGAGACGCCCCGATTCCTCATAGCCGATCTTGCCCGCGAGGACGGCGGCTTCCACGTCCAGGCGGAATTGCTCCAGCAGGTGCCCGGCGCTGAACTGGACGTAGTCCAGTACTTCCTTCACAGTGTCACCCTTGATCACCGCCTCCAGAATAGCCTTGTTCTGCTCGTTCACGCGGACATGGACAGCGTGGGTGTCGCCCAGTAGATTGTGCAGGTCGCCCAGGATCTCCTGGTAAGCGCCCACAAGGAATGTGGCCAGATAGTACGCCTCGCCATTGAAGGTGTGCAGCGGCAGCGTCTTCTTGACGTCGCGCCGGTCAATGAACTGATCCACCTTGCCGTCGCTATCGCAGGAGATGTCCCCGAGGACGGCATTGCGGGTGGGCTGCTGTTCCAGGCGGTGGATGGGCATGATGGGGAACAACTGCTTGACGGCCCAGCTATCGGGCATGCTTTGGAAGAGCGAGAAGTTGCAGAAGTAGGTATCCGATAGCATGCTCTCCAGGCCTTCGAGCTCTTCCGGGAAGACGTCGAGTTGCCTGGCCATGGTGAGAACCCGGCGGCAGGTGAGCCAGTAGAGGTTCTCGGCGAGGCAGCGCTGCTTGAGCGGCAGGTAGCCGAGGCTGAAGAGATTGAGGGAGGAGTCGAGTGCCTGCTGGGCGTCGTGGAAACTCTCCAACATGTTCTTGACGCTGAGGTTGCGGTAGGTTTCCATCAGGTCCACGATGGGCTGCTCGCAATCGTCGGGCAGATCGACGGGCACTTCCTCTTCACCAAAACCGCTGACGCCGAGGACGTTGAAGACGAGAACGCTGTGGTAGGCGGCGATAGCACGGCCAGACTCGGTCAGGATGGTGGGGTGAGCCACCTCGGCGTCGTCGCAAACGCTTTGCACGTGGTAGACGACGTCGTTGGCGTATTCCTGGAGGGTGTAGTTGACGCTGGATTCGAAGTCAGTCTGCGAGCCGTCGTAGTCAATGCCGAGCCCGCCGCCCACATCGAGCAGTTCCAGGCCGGCGCCTTGCTTCTTGAGATCGACATAGACGCGGGCGGCCTCGATGACGGCACCCTTGATGTGCCGGATATTGGTAATCTGGCTACCGAGGTGGAAGTGGAGCAGCTTGAGACAGTCTTCCATGCCGGCCGCTTTGAGCGTTTCCAGAGCGCGAACTGCTTCAGTGACAGTCAGGCCGAACTTGGAGCGGTAGCCGCCGGAACTCTTCCAGCGGCCGGCGCCGCGGCTGGCGAGCTTGACGCGGATGCCGATGGCGGGGCGCACACCAACGGCGGCGGCATGTTTGAGGATCAGCTCGAGTTCCGTGAACTTCTCGACGATGGGCGTAATGTCACGGCCGATCTTGCGGCCGAGCATGCACATTTCGATGTACTCATCGTCTTTGAAACCGTTGCAGACGATCGGCGTGGCGTTGTCGGCGATGGCGACAACGGCGAGCAATTCAGGCTTGGAGCCGGCTTCCAGGCCGAAGCCGTACTGCCGGCCATAGCTGTAGATCTCCTCGACGACCTGGCGCTGCTGGTTCACCTTAACGGGATAGATACAACGGTAGCTGCCCTGGTAGTTGTGTTCCGCGATGGCGCTGGCGAAAACGTTCTTCAGTTCTTCGATCTGGTGGCCGAGGATGTCCGGGAAGCGGAGGAGGATGGGCGGATCGATGCCGCGCAGCACCAGAGTGTCGATGAGTTTCTTGATGTCGACGAAGCGCGCGGGGTCGGCCGTGGGGTGGACCAGAATGTGCCCCTTCTCACTGATGGAGAAGTAGCCTTTGCCCCAGCGGTCGATGTCGTAGAGCTCTTTGGCGTTGGCAACGGTCCAGCGGTCGGAGGGTTCCCACACTGGCGCCATCTCAGGCAGTTTCAAATTCAAGTTGTTTCGACGGCCTCCTGAAC
>JBBQLF010000001.1:0-28645 GCA_038327695.1 Bryobacterales bacterium | reverse complement strand
GCAATCGGAGAAGGAACTGGCACAGGCCGAGAGGCGATTCGAGGCGGGCGTGGCCAGCGGTCTGGAGGTCACCGAGGCGCAGGCCCGCGTGGCCCGTTCGCGGGAGAACAACATCGCCGCCGTTTTCAAGCAAAAGGCCGCCCGAGTGGACCTGGGCGTGGCCGTGGGCAACATCGACATGGTTTTGCAGTAGCCGAGAGAGAGACGAACATGAGCAAGAAAGTCATCCTCCCCGTTTTGCTGGTCGCCGTCGCGGGCGGCGCACTGGCGTGGCGCCTCACGCATCCCGCGCCGGATCCGGACATCATCCGCCTGAGCGGGAACATTGAGCTGACCGAAGTGGATCTCGCTTTCAAACTGCCGGGCCGATTGATCGAACTGGCCGTGCGCGAGGGCGACGATGTGAAGCCGGGCCAGGTGATCGCCCGCATGGACAGCAACGAGTTGAAGCAGCAACAGGCCCGCGAAGGTGCCGGCGTGGAGTCCGCCGAGAGCGCGCTGGTGCAGTTGCGCTCCGCCATTACCTGGCAATCGGAGACTATCGGCGGCGACATCGCGCTGAGGAAGGCCGAGCTCGCCTCGGCCGAATCGCGTCTGTTGGAGCTGCAAAACGGCAGCCGTCCGCAGGAGGTGGAGACCTCGCGCGCCATGGTCTCCGAGGCCGAGGTGCAGAATACGCAGGCTCAACGCGATTGGGAGCGCGCCCAGCGGCTCTACAAGAACGATGACATCTCCACGGCGCAATACGATCAATTCCGCACCAAGGCGGAGGCGGCCGCGGCCACGCTCCGGCGGGCACGGCAACAGTTGAAGCTGGTGGAGGAAGGCCCGCGTCAGGAGCAGATCCAGCAACAGCGAGCCGCAGTGGATCGGGCCAAGGCGGCGCTGCGGCTGGCGGAGGCCAACAAACTGGATCTGAAGCGGCGCCAGGATGAGCTCACGATGCGGCAGGCCGAAATCGCGCGCGCCAAGGCACAGGCCGGCGTGCTGGACGTCCAGATGAACGACCGCACACTTGTCGCGCCCATTGCTGGCGTGGTGATGGCCAAGAGTGCGGAGATGGGCGAAGTGCTCGCGGCCGGCGCTACGGTGGTCACGCTCGGCGAACTCGACAAGCCCTGGGTGCGCGGCTACGTGAGCGAGAGCAACCTGGGCCGCGTCAAGCTGGGCAAGCTGGTGGACGTCTCCACGGACTCGTTTCCGGGCAAGAAGTACAAGGGCCGCATCACGTTCATCTCGTCCGAGGCGGAGTTCACGCCCAAGCAGATTCAGACGCAGGAAGAGCGCCAAAAGCTCGTTTATCGCATCAAAATCGACGTAGAAAACCCCAATCGGGAGCTGAAATCGAACATGCCGGTGGATGCCGCTATCAGTTTGAAGTAGACCGCCATGATTGAACTGCAAACAGTGACGCGGCGTTTTGGCAAGCTTGAAGCCGTCAGCGGCCTTTCGCTGAAAATCGGCGAGGGCGAGATCTTTGGCCTGGTCGGTCCCGATGGGGCGGGAAAGACGACGACGCTGCGGATGCTCTGCGGGTTGATGGATCCCACCGAAGGCAGCGTGAAGGTAGCTGGGCTGGAGGTGGGGCCGAATCTGGATGCGGTGAAGGATCAGATAGGCTACATGGCCCAGAAGTTCGGCCTCTACGGCGATCTGACCGTGGAGGAGAACATGGTGTTCTACAGCGAACTTTTCGGCATTGACCGGACCGTGCGTGAAGCCATGATGGCCGAGTTTCTCCAGATCACCCGCATGGCACCCTTCCGCGACCGGCCGGCGGCCAAGCTCAGCGGCGGTATGAAACAGAAACTGGCGCTGATGTGCACGCTGCTCCACAAGCCACGTGTGCTGTTTCTGGACGAGCCGACCAACGGCGTGGACCCGCTCTCGCGACGCGACTTCTGGGAGATCCTCTACCGCCTCGCCAAGGAGGGCATGACGATCCTCGTCTCCACCGCTTACCTGGATGAAGCGGAGCGCTGCGACCGTGTGGGCCTGATGAATAAGGGACGCCTGATTCACTGCGACACGCCCGCCAATCTGCGGGCGCAACTCGCTCCGCGCTGCTTCCGCGCCGAGGCGGACAACCTGCGGGAAGCGCGGCGGCGCCTGCAGAAAACCGCGGGCGTCATCGGGGCCGAGCCCGCCGGCGCCGCCTTGCACGTCTATCTCCGTGAGGGCGCGGACGTGGCGGCCATTGAGCAGGCTGCCGCGCCTGTGCGCCTTCTGCCGCTGGCGCCCGCGCTGGAAGATGTCTTCATCGCGCTGATTCAGGCGGAGGCCCTCCATGCCGCCGCGTGACGAAGCCGCGGTGGTCCTGGAGCATCTAACGAAGCGCTTCGGCGACTTCACGGCCGTGGACGACGTATCGCTCCAGGTGGCCAAGGGCGAGATATTTGGCTTCCTCGGACCGAACGGCGCGGGTAAGTCCACCGCCATCCGCATCCTCTGCGGACTGCTGGGGCCCACCTCCGGCCAGGCCTGGGTGCATGGCTTTGACGTGGCGCGCGAGCCGGAACGTGTGAAACAATCCATCGGCTACATGTCTCAGCGTTTCTCGCTCTACGACGATCTGACCGTGGAGGAGAACATCGACTTCTTCAGCGGTGTTTACGGCGTGGCGCGCGAGCGGCGGCCGGAGCGCAAGGCCTACGCATTGAAAATGGCCGGCTTGGAAGGCGAACTGCCGACGATGACGCGCCTGCTCTCCGGCGGCTGGAAGCAGCGCCTGGCGCTGGGTTGCGCCATCCTGCACGAGCCGCCGATCGTCTTTCTCGACTAACCCACGTCCGGGGTGGACCCCATCGCGCGCCGCCAGTTCTGGGACCTCATCTACGCCATGGCCGAAGGTGGCACCACCGTTTTCGTCACCACCCACTACATGGAGGAGGCCGAATACTGCCATCGCCTCTCGCTGATGTACAAGGGGCGCACGATCGCGCTCGGCACGCCCAGCGAGCTGAAAGCGGCCTTCGGCGCGGGCGCCAGCATGGACGACGTTTTCATCGACAGCATTGAACGCGAGGAGGCGCGCACGGCATGAAATGGCGTCGTTTTTATGCGATTTTCCACAAGGAAACGCTGCATATCATGCGCGATTGGCGCAGTTTGATGATGGCGCTGGCGGTGCCGCTGGTGTTGTTGCTGCTGTTCGGCTACGCGCTTACCCTCGACGTGGACCGCATCCTCACCGTGATCTATGACCAGGACCAGACGCCGCAGAGCCGCGAACTGGTGCAGCGGTTCCAGGGCTCGCGTTACTTCCAGATCGTCCCCGGACCGGCGAACTACCGCACCATCGTCAAACACATTGATGACAATTCAGCGCTGCTCGGCATCGTGATCCCCAGCGACTTCGCGCACCGGGTGGAAGCCAGCCAGGAGGCCAAGGTGCAACTGCTGCTGGATGGCAGTGACTCCAACACGGCGTCCATTGCGGCGGGCTACGCGGAGGCACTGATCCAGGCATACTCCGCGGAGCTACGGGAGAAGATGCTGCTGCGGCGCGGCCAGGGCAAGTTGAAGATGCCGGTGGACGTGCGCATCCGCGTGCTCTATAACAACGAACTGAAGTCCAGGAACTTCATCGTGCCGGGCCTGATCGCCGTGATCCTGATGATCATCGCCGCGCTGCTCACGTCGCTGACCATCGCCCGCGAGTGGGAGAACGGCACCATGGAGCAACTGCTCTCCACGCCGGTGCGGCCCACGGAGCTGCTGCTGGGCAAGCTGGCGGCTTACTTTGTGCTGGGCATGGCGGACATGGTGATCTCGATCATCGTCGGCGTTGGCGTCTTCGGCGTGCCGTTGCGCGGCAGCACGCTGCTGCTGATGGGAACCAGCGCCCTGTTCCTGTTTGGGGCGCTTTGCTGGGGGATTCTGCTCTCCACCATCACGCGCTCGCAATTGCTGG
The DNA here is from genome assembly GCA_038327695.1 of Bryobacterales bacterium. GTDB lineage: Bacteria > Acidobacteriota > Terriglobia > Bryobacterales > Bryobacteraceae > Paludibaculum. The sequence continues at coordinate 24,732 of JBBQLF010000001.1, read as the reverse complement.
CCTACCAGCTCTCGCTGCTGACCAGCTTTTTGCCGGCGTTTCTGCTGAGCGGCTTCATCTACTCCATCGACAACATGCCGTTCGTGATCCAGCAGTTCACGCGGATTGTGCCGGCGCGGTATTTCGTGGCGATCCTCCAGGGGGTGTTTATGAAGGGCACGGGGCTGGGGGTGTTGTGGGTGCAGGTGCTGTTTCTGGTGATCTACGGCGCGCTGGTGTTCACCATCGCGGTTCGAAAGATGCGCCAGAAGATGGCCTGAGAAGAGGGAACCATGTGGGAACGAGTGATGGAGATTGTGCGCAAGGAGTTCCGGCAGACGATGAGGGAGCCGCGGATGCGCGGCATCCTGCTGGGCCCGCCGTTGATGCAGATGATCGTCTTTGGATTCGCGGTGAACCTGGACGTAGAGCACGTGCGTCTGGGGTGGATGGACCTGGACCGTTCGACCGAGAGCCAGGAGATCCGCCAGCGCTTCGTCTCCAATCGCACCTTCGTGATCACGGCCGAGGCGGGCAGCGAGCGGGAGGCGCAGGATCTGCTGGACCGGGGGACGGCGCAGGGCGTGGTGCGGATTGCGCCTGGGTTCGGGGCCGACGCGCGCGCCAGCCGGCAGACCGAGATCCAGGTGCTGCTGGACGGCACCAACTCCAACACGGCGGCCATTGTGGCCAACTATGCGACGGCGATCATCAGCCGGCGCAACCGGGAACTGCTGATGGAGCAGCAGACGCGCAAGCTGGTGGGGCGGACGCAGGCGGGGCCGGTCCTGCTGAGGATGCCGAGCGTGACGAGCGAGCGGCGGGTGTGGTTCAACCCGGAGCTGAAGAGCCGGAACTACTTCGTGCCGGGCATCATTGTGAACATCATCACGCTGGTGACTTTGATGCTGACGGCAATGTCGATTGTGCGGGAAAAGGAGATCGGGACCATGGAGCAGATCATGGTGACGCCGATCCGGCCGATTGAGCTGATGCTGGGCAAGACGATTCCGTTCGCCATTGTGGGGTTCGTGCAGATGAATGTGGTGACGCTGATTGCGATGACGCTATTCGGCGTGCCGTTGCGCGGGAGTTTCCTGCTGCTGTCGGCGGCCAGTTGCCTGTTCCTGCTGTCGATGCTGGGGACGGGCCTCTTCATGAGCACGATTTCCGATACGCAGCAGCAGGCCATGATGGCCACGTTCTTCTTCTTCCAGCCGGCGTTCATGCTGAGCGGCTTTGCCTTCCCGTTGCGCAACATGCCGGAGGTTGTCCAGTGGATCACCTATCTGAATCCGCTGCGGTACTTCATGGAGATCGTGCGCGGCGTCTTCCTCAAAGGCAGTGGCCTGGACGTGCTGTGGTCGCAGATGGTGATGCTGGGCGTATTCGGAGTGACGATCCTGTTCCTCAGTGCCCAACGATTCCACAAGCGGCTGGACTGAGACGAAAAGGCCCGGCATTGCGTTGGGCGATGCCGGGCCTTGCAGACGGAGCTGGTAGCGCGCTTAGAAGTCGAAACGCAGATTGAACTGAATCACGCGCGACAGGCCGCGCTGGGAGGTCACGCGCCCGAAGTTGGTGTTGGTGGGGTCCAGGTTCGGACCGCTGAAGTTGGTGTGGTTGGTGGCGTTCAGCAGGTCGACCGAGAAACGGGCGTTGATGCCCTGGTCCGGCTTGATGGGGAAGATCCGCTCGACTTTGAGATCGAGGTTCATGATGCCATCGGCGCGGAGGCTGTCGAGGCGGATCGGGAAGACCCGTTCGTGGTAGGAGCCGGGCTGGGCGACGTTGCGGCCTTCAAAGCCGGTGAAGCCGGAGGGCGGAGCGCCGGTGCCGGTCCAGGCAATGGACTTGTCGAACCACTGGAGGATATCCTTCTTGCGCGAGGCGTCGGAGTTGAACATCGACGCGAGCTGGTTCTGATCGCCGTAGAAGAAGCGGTTGCCCCAGTCCCCGGTGGCGGGACCGCTCTGGAGCTGGTAGACCCAGGAGACGTTCCAGTTGCCGACCACGTGGCTCATGAAGCCGTCCCGGAGGTAGGTGCGGTTCTTGCCGAACGGGGTTTCGTAGACGGCGGTCCAGGCGATGCGGTGGGGCAGCGTCTGGTTGTTGGGCCGCTCCGTGGGGGCGGCGTCAAACTCGTTGGCCATCCAGTCGGCCACGCGGGACCGGGCGCCGGTATACATGAAGGTGCTCTGGAAGCCCTTGGTGAAGCGGCGCTCCACCAGGATCTGGATGTCGTGGTAGTTGGTGTAGCCGTTGCGGCTGTCCCCGCCGATGCGGCCCGGCTGGCGGAAGTTGCCGAACGCGGGGTAGTTGCGCAGCAGGCGGTTGCGGCTCATGTTGGCGCCGGTGAAGAACGCGTTGCCGGCCATGTAGCGGTAGAGGGTGGGGTTGGAGGACTGGAGCGCCGTGAGGTTCCTGATGTTGTAGGGATTGGCGGCGTTGGTGTTCAGGAAATCGTCGTTGGCCTGGCTGCGAACCATGCCCTTGGTCCAGTACTGGGCTGGGAGGAAGTTGACGCGTTGATTGACAGGCTGAGTGGAATACGAGCCGTTGTAAGAGACATCGATCATCGTATTGCGGAAGATCTCGCGCTGGAAGCCGGCTCTCCACCTGCTCTGGAGGGCGGGCTTGTAGTTCCAGGGCAGCGTGATCAGGTCCGTGTTATAGAGCGGGAACATCCCCAGGGCGGAACGGTAGGGGTCGTCGAAGCGGGTTCCGCCGACGGCGGCGCGAACCGGGAACGGATCGTTCATTGGGGTTCTGCCCGCTGCCAGAGTGCCGATGTCGCCGACGTTGCAGCAGAAGGTCAGGCCGGCGTCGTTGCTGATGGGCGTGCCGGTAGGCTGGTTGAAGCCGAGGCGCGACGGCCGGTCATTGGAGACGTTGAGGGTATCGGCATACATGCCGAACCCGCCGCGGATGACGGTTTTGTTGTTCAGGCTGTAGACGACGCCCACCTTGGGCAGCCAGTTGTGGACGCCGCCGGTGGCGGTGGGATAGTCGCCCGTGCCGAGGTAGGCGGTGCCGCCGTTGGCCTTGAACTGAGCGGCCGGGAGCTCGGCGATGGGCGCGGCGGCATAGGCGGTCTGGACCATGCCGCTAATGGGCGAGGCGCCATCGAGGAAGGCGGCGGAGATGCCGCGGTTGAAGCGCTCGCTGGTGCCGCCTTCTCTCTCATAGCGCAAGCCCAGGGAGAGGCGCAGTTTGGTGGTGACGCGCCAGTCGTCCTGGAAGAACAGGGCGCGGCGCGGGGTCCGCCAGTAGGCCGAGTCGTTGGTATCGATGCTGATGGAGTTGGGGACGCCCATCATGAAGGACGCCCAGTCATGCACATGGTTGACGGCCACGTTGTCGATGTTGGAGGCGCGGGTCCATTGATTGCGGAATACGAAGTTGCCAGTACTGCTGCCCGGGCCGCTATCGGCGAAGAGGTTGCGCCGCTCCTGCCAGCCGTACTTGAACGAGTGGCTGCCCTTGATGGTGGTCATCGCGGTGCGGAACTCGTAGGTATTGGACTTGGCGCCGATGGCTGGGTAACCGCCGCCGACATCGGAGATGGTGTCGAAGTCGAGCTGCGGCAACTGCGTGTTGGCGCCGGCGCGCGCGTCGATGTAGGCGGGCAGGCCCACCTGGGCGGCCGTGATGGCGGTGCGCGAAACGTTGCGGCTGCCTTCTTCAAAGCGGGACACGCCGAAGTTGGCGTCCAGGATGTTGTTCGAGTTGATGGTCCACAGGTAGCCGGCGTTGGCGCCCTTGTTGATGCGCGTCAGGCCGTTGGAGTGGAGTCCGCGGGCGGTCTCGTAAGTCCAGTCATACTCATCGGCCAGACGGTCGTTCCACTGCCAGCGGAAGTTCACGCGGTGGTTCTGCGAGGCCACAAAGTCGTAGCGGTTGACCATGGAGTTGAACTTCTCGTCCTTTGGCATGGCGGTGGCGAGGTAGTTGTTCGCCAACTCGAGCGAGACCAGCCCCGGAATGTTATTCGGGGTCGGGTAGAGCTTCGAATAGTAGGCATAGGTAGGGTTGAGAACCGGGACGCCCCGGTTGCCGGGGAACGGGTTGCGGAGCACCGTTGTGCCTTGCAGGCGGGCCGAACGCGGATCGTAGATGGTGAAGCGGTTGGGGCCGTTCGGGATGTTCATGAAGTAGGAGAAATCGCCCTGCTTCATGGCTTCGCTGGGCACCGTGACATTTACGCTCGACGTAGTCTCAGCCTTGGACTGGCGGATGCCGTTCCAGGTGAACGTCCAGAAGAGCCGGTCCTTCAAGTTCAGGACTTTGGGGATAAACACCGGGCCGGATGCGGAGAACCCGTAGTTGTTGGAACGGCCGGTGGCCTGTTTCTGTTTCTTATTCGGGTCGATGGTGCCGTTGCGAACGCCGGCGTTGAACGGTTCGCGCGTAAAGAACGGCGTGGCGTTCCAGCGCTGTTGCCAGTGCTGATCGAAGACCGAACCGTGGAAGGCGTTGGTGCCGGACTTGGAGCTGACGTTGATGGATGCGCCGGAGGTGAAGCCCTGGCTGGCGTCGAAGTTGGACGTTTCGAGTTTGAACTCGCCCACGGCGTCGGCGGGCGGCGTGAAGCCGACCCGGCGGCCGGTGCCGGTGACGGACATGCCGTCCATCGTGTATTCGTTCTGGCCCACGCCGCCCATGGTGTTGAAGGCCGAGGTGCCGCCGTTGTCAAACGGGCGGCGGTATTCGGGCTGGCCGGTCCACTGCATGCCGGGCGCCAGGGCGGAGAGGGCGAATGGATTCAGATCCGAAAACGGCAGGTTGATCAACTGGCGGGAGTCCAGGACGCGGCCGCCGCTGGCCGACGTTGTTTCCAGCAGGGGCGCCTCGCCGGTGACTTCCACGGTCTCGGCCACCGCGCCGACTTCGAGGGTCACCGGGATCTCCAACTTGGTGCCCACGCTGACCTCCAGGCCGGAGCGAACTGACTTCTTGAAGCCGCCCGCCTCCACTACGATGGAGTACGAGGACGGCTCCAGGAAGTTAATTTCGTAATACCCGGTTTCGTTGGTAACGGCACGCCGGACTTCATTCGTCTGAGTGTTTGTAGCAGCAACCTTGGCGCCGGGCACGACCGCCCCGGATGGGTCTGTGACGCGGCCTGTAATGCCGCCGCGTGAATCCTGGCCTATGAGCGCCGAAGCGCAGAGAGCCAACAGCGATAGTCCCACGAGGAGCTTACGCAGCATAGAACGGACCTCCCTGAAATCTGCATGGTTCAGACCATGCAGCTTGCCGGATTACACCAGATTCAGACCCGCAGGTCAAGTGGGGGGGACGAATTCTCCTCGAGTGGCTATGCTGGTTAGTGATGTCATATCCCATGTCACGGACTCGCACTTGCTGCCTCGCGGCCGCCTTACTGATGGCGCTCTCCGCCTTCGCGCAAGGACCGGCTCAGGCCCTTCATCCCACCGTTGAGAAGGTGACGGCCGGCGTCTCCGAGGAGCGGATCGGCGCCATATTGAAGAAGCTGGAAGGCTTCGGGACGCGCGAGTCCAATGGTGTGGTGGCGGGTCCGGGCAAGGGGATCGCGGCCTCGCGGGAATGGATTGCCGCCGAATTCCGCTCCTATAGCCCGCGGCTGGCAGTCAGCCTCGACGCGCACCCCGCCAGGAAGGGCGGCCGCATGGTGCGGGATACGGAGATCGTTAACGTGGTGGCCGTCCTGCCGGGCAAGACACACCCGGACGTTCAGGTGCTGGTGGGCGCCCATTACGACACCATGCACATGAAGTACAACGGCGCCACCTTTGACGCCGAAGCGACCGCCGCGGCCGAGGTGGCGCCTGGCGTGGCCGATAACGCGAGCGGCACGGCGTGTGTGATGGAATTGGCGCGCGTCATGAGCCAGTATGAGTTCGACAAGACCATCGTGTTCATCGCCTTCGCCGGCGAGGAGCAGGGCCTGCTGGGGGCTACGGGCTATGCCAGGCGGGCCGCGGAGACGAAGGTGAAGTTGGAGGCGCTGTTGAATGTGGACACCATCGGCACCAACGTCACCGGAAACGGCATCCACGCCGGCCAACGCGTCAACGTGTATTCGGGCGACCCGATGGATTCCCCCTCGCGCTCGCTGGCCCGTTACATGAGGGAGGTCTCCGAGCGCTACCTGCCTGAACTGGCCATCAACGCGGTCTTCCGGCAGGACCGCTTCGGCCGCGGCGGCGATCACACGCCGTTTCACACCGAGGGCTTCGCCGCCGTGCGCGTCACCACGCCCACCGAGCAGCTCGAAAACCAGCACAACGAGCGGGATACGCTGGATCGCGTTTCCATTCCGTACACGACGCTGGTGAGCCGTGGCGTTGGTGCCACGCTGGCCTCCCTCGCCCTGGCGCCCCGGCCGCCCGTGCTGGCTACGCCGGGCCGTGGTCCGGGCCGCTACGACGCGGTGCTGAAGTGGCGGAGCCCGGAGCCGGAGGCCGACCTGGCCGGCTATGCCGTGTTGCTGAGGAGTACGACCGCGCCGTTCTGGGAGCGCGAGATCTACGTGGGCCGGCGCGAGGATTACACGCTGAAGAACGTTTCGATCGACGAAGTAGTGCTCGGCGTCCGGGCGATCGACCTGGAGGGCGTGGCAAGCCTGGTGAGTACGCCGGTTCAGGCGGCGCGGCGGAACGTCACAGCCGCTTCAGCAACTGGGCGCTGAAGAGCAGGGCCCGGGGAATGTGGAAACAGCCTTTGTAGTTATTCCCCTTGAGCGTGTGTGAGGGCGTGCCGTCCCGGTGTAGATAGCCGAACCACTCGCCGTGGGCGCGGTCCGGGAAGTGAGACCAGGTGTATTCGTGGACCTGCTCCAGCCAGCGCAGCCACTTGGCATCGCGGGTCCGCTCATAGGCGCAGAGCAGGGCGTAGATGGCCTCGGCGTGCACCCACCAGAGCTTCATGTCTGACTCCAATTGCAGCATGGGCCGCTGGTCGATATCGGCGAAGTAGAAGAACCCGCCGTGCTGGCGGTCCCAGCAGAACTCCATGGCGCCTTCCATGGAGCGGAGCAGCATCGTCTCCACTTCCGGGTCCGGATGCACGGCCAGCGCGCGAAAGAGGAACCAGGAGATCTCAAAGATACTGCCCGCGCAGATCAGGCGGCCATCGGGGAAGCTGCGCCGCAGAGCCGGATCCAGGGCGGCGTTTTCGTAGAGCAACTGGCACGACGGCTCGTAATGCATCCTGATCTGCTGCAGGCACCCGGGGAGTACTTCGGCGCAGCCCAACTCCAGCGCCAGCGAGCAGATGACATAGATGTCGGCCAACTGGCTGTAGGCGGCACCACCCGCCATGGCGGGGCGGCCCAGTAGGGATGAGTCCGCGATCCACTCCTGCACGCGGGTGAATAGCTGCAAGGCCTTGGCGTGGTAGGTGGCATCGCCGGACGCCTTGGCGTACTCGGCAAAACCGAGCGCCACAAACACGGCGGCATAGGGCTTGCGCTGGAAGAACGAGGGCTGGCCCTCGCGAGTGAGCGAGAAATAGCAGCGGCCCTGCGGATCGAATGCATGGTCGCGCAGGAATTCGGCGCCCAGGCGAGCGGCGTCCAGCCACTCCTGCCTGGGCGCAACTTCGTTGTAGAGGCGGGCCAGCGTCCACACCTGGCGGCCGTTCAGCCAGACGTACTTGCGCGAATCGTAGACGGCGCCCTCGCGGTCCAGGCACGTGAAATAGCCACCGTGCTCGCGGTCCAGCGAGTGTTTCATCCAGAACGGGATTACGGACTCGAACAGGTTCTCTTCGTACAGCCCGCGCAGGTGGTTCAGCATCCCGTGCCCCCCGGATCAGCTCCTGGCGGCGAGTTCCCGCGCATACGTGCGGTCCACGTAACTGTTCAGCATGTCAGTGAACTCGGCCACAATCCGGTCGCCCTTGAGCGTCGTCGCCAGCTTTCCGTCCACATAGACCGGCGCCTTGGGATCCTCGGCCGTACCCGGCAGCGAGATGCCAATGTTGGCGTGCTTGCTTTCGCCGGGGCCGTTGACGATGCAGCCCATCACGGCCACCTTCATCTCTTCCACGCCCGTATACTTCTCTTTCCAGAGGGGCATCTGTTCCTTCAGATAGGTCTGGATCTGGTCCGCCATCTCCTGGAAGAACGTGCTGGTGGTCCGTCCGCAGCCGGGGCACGCCGTCACCTGAGGGGTGAAGCTGCGAATTCCGAGCGACTGGAGCACCTGCTGGGAGACGATCACTTCTTCCGTGCGGTCCCCGTTCGGCATGGGTGTCAGCGAGGCGCGAATGGTATCGCCGATGCCTTCCTGGAGCAGTACGGCCAGGGCCGCGGTGGTCGCCACCACCCCCTTGGAGCCCATGCCCGCCTCGGTGAGGCCCAGGTGCAGCGGGTAGTCGCATTCTGCCGCCAACATGCGGTAGACGTCGATGAGGTCCTGCACGTTAGAGACCTTGGCGCTGAGGATGATGCGGTCATGGCCCAGTCCGTAGGACTCCGCCGCCCTGGCCGATTCCAGCGCGCTGACGACGATGGCCCGCCTCATGACATCGGCGGCCTCCATGGGGTGGGCGCTCTGCGCATTTTCATCCATCATGCGGGTCAACAGCACGGCGTCCAACGACCCCCAGTTCACGCCAATCCGCACCGGCTTACCGTACTCGATGGCGCACTCGATCATGGTCCGGTAGTTATCGTCGTTCTTGCGCCCAATGCTCACATTGCCGGGGTTGATACGGTATTTGGCCAGCGCTTTGGCGCACTCAGGGTATTTTTTCAGGAGAATGTGGCCGTTGTAATGGAAGTCGCCGATGACCGGGACGCGCACGCCGAACTGGGCCAGCGTCTCCACCACCTTCGGCACGGCGCGCGCCGCTTCTTCGGTGTTCACCGTTACGCGGACCAGTTCCGAGCCCGCCTGGGCCAGCGCCATGGTCTGATTGACGGTGGCCGGCGCGTTGGCCGTGTCCGTGTTTGTCATTGACTGCACGACGATCGGGTTCGTGCCGCCCACCCGGATTCCGCCAACATCCACGACGACAGACTGCCGGCGCTTGATCTGAGCCATCGTTCCTCCGCGAACTTTTATTTTACCAAGGGGACGGTTACTGTTCGTCGTCGTCCAGATTATGCGGATTTTCCGAGAGGACAATCGCCTCGCGCTTCGGCGCCGGTGGCTCGCTGGCCGCACGGAGTTCGAAGACGCGATCCGTGACCGCCCGGACCAGGTCGGTGAGGCCGTCGCCGGTGACTGCGGAGATCTGGAAGAACGGCATGCCTTTGCGCTTCGCCTTGCGCCGCAGGCTCTCCACGCGCTTCTTGTCCTGCGCCACATCCTTCTTGGTCGCCACTACGAACATCGGTTTGGCCACCAGTTCCTGGCTGAAACTGGCCAGTTCGTTCATGATGACGTCAAAATCGTGCTTCGGCTCGCGACCGCTCATTTCGCTGACGTCCACCAGGTGGAGGAGCATCTTGGTGCGCTCGACGTGGCGCAGGAACTGGATGCCGAGCCCGTGGCCCTCATGGGCGCCCTCGATCAGGCCGGGAATGTCCGCCACGACGAACGTCTTCAGGTCGTCGGCCTGGACAACACCCAGATTGGGCTCCAGGGTGGTGAAGGGATAATTGGCGATCTTCGGCCGTGCCGCGGAAATGCGCGAGATCAGCGTGGACTTACCGGCATTGGGATAGCCCACCAGGCCCACGTCGGCCAACAGCTTCAGCTCCAGGCGGATGCGCTTTTCATCGCCTGGCCGGCCGGGCTCATGGCGGGTCGGGGCTTGATGGGTGGCGGTGGCAAAGTGCTGATTGCCACGGCCGCCGCCGCCGCCGCTGGCGATGGTAAAGGTCTCGCCCGGCTCAGTGAAATCGTGCAGCAGTTCGCCGGTTTCGAAGTCCCAGGCGATGGTGCCCACCGGCACCGGCACCTCGACGGAGTCGCCATTGCGGCCCGTGCGCTGGCTGCCCTCGCCGTGGCGCCCGCGCTCGGCGGTGTGTTCAGGGTTGAACCGGAAGTGGAGCAGGGTGTTGTGGTGCGTGCTGGCGTACAGGATGACGTCCCCGCCGCGGCCGCCGTCCCCGCCGCTGGGTCCGCCCTTGGGGACGAACTTCTCCCGGCGGAAGGCCATACAGCCGTTGCCGCCGTCGCCGGCCTTCACTTTGATGATCACTTCGTCGACAAACATGGATGAATCCTCTACGCCGTCCCGCTCCGGCCGAACACAATAGAAAAGGCCGCCTGAGGCGTCTCCGCCCGGCGGCCCTCATTTTCCGTAGCGCCCAAGGCGCAGAAACTACGCTTCCAGCGCGAAGACGTTGACGTACTTGCCCATCCGGCCCCGGTCCCGCCATTCCACACGGCCCGCAATCTTGGCGAACAGCGTGTCGTCTTTGCCGATGCCGACGTTTTCGCCGGCATTGTAGCGCGTGCCGCGCTGCCGCACGATGATGGACCCGCCGGTGACCACCTGCCCGCTGAAAACCTTGATGCCCAGACGCTGCGCGTTCGAGTCGCGCCCGTTCTTTGATGAGCCTAATCCTTTTTTATGCGCCATAAAAACTCTCTCCTAGCTTGAAACGCGGCCTATGCGACGATCTCGGCGATGGTGACCGCCGTCTGATTCTGCCGGTGACCGATGGTCTTCTTGTACTGCTTCTTGCGCTTGAACTTGAAAACCAGGATCTTCTCGCCACGGTCATGGCCCTTAATGGAGCCAGTCACCTTCGCGCCAGCCACGTCGGAACCCACCAGGATTGCCCCGTCGTCCGTGCCCACGGCCAGAACCTTGTCAAACTGCACGGCCGCGCCCGCTTCGCCCGCCAGGGTCTCCACCACGATGGTAGCGCCCGGCGTGACGCGATATTGCTTTCCGCCTGTTTCAATCACTGCGTACATGTTAATTCCTCTAGCCTGGAACCGGAGCCCTTCTAAAGCGCACCCGGGAGGGTGGTCACTCGCGTGCAAACACACTCCTGTGCCACGCGGGCGCCGCAACTTCTAACTCTACACGATCGCCGCCGTTTCCGCAAATCCAGCGGATCTAGGGATCAGGCGGGTGCAGCCATCCGCTCGGCCCAGCGCAGGAACCGCCAGAACTCGCGGCGGTGACTCCAGACGAAGCGCCCGAACTCGGCCGGCGTGATGCGGTCGGCATGCAGGCCCCAGTAAGTCTCAATCCGCCACAGCAGATAGGGGTTGCGCCACGGCCGCAGCCGGTAGCCCCGTGAAACGAGCCAGAGATATCGCAGCATCAGCCCTTCTTTTTCGGCTCCGGCGAGGCGTAGTAGCCCGTCCGGGTGCGCACCGTGTAGCGCCCGCCCGCTGCCACTACCTTGATGGTCCGGAACGATCCGTCCAGATTCTGGTTGGCCGGAGAGTAGCCGATGACGTACTGGCTGCGGATGTCGTGGGCGACCTGCTCGGCCAGCGCCTCCACTTCGACCACGTCGTTGGGGTAAAAGCTGGCCCCGCCGGAGGCCTTGGTTAACGCGTCGATGGCGCGCTTGGCCTTCTTGGCGTCGCGCTGCTCTTCCCTGCCCAGGATCCCGATGGCGTAGATCAGCACCTCGCTCTTGTGCGCCTTCTCGACCAGTTTCTCCAGCGTGATACCGGTGGAGGCAGTGTCATTGCCGTCGGTCACCACCAGCAGCACCTTCTTGTCCTTCTTGCCCTCACTCTTCACGTGATCGATGGACATGGAGAGGGCATCGCGCATCGCCGTGCCGCCGCGGGCATCGATCCGCGACACGCCCTCTTCCAACTTCGGCAACTCGTTGGTGAACGGTACGTCCAGGTAGGCGTCGTCGTTGAAATTGACGATGAAGACCTCGTCCTGGGGATTCGACGCCTTCACCAGCTTGATGGCCGCCGCTTCCACGCGTTGGCGTTTCTCGCGCATCGACCCGCTGTTATCCACTACGATGCCGAGAGAAACCGGAATATCCTCGCGCCGGAAGACCTTGACGGGCTGCTCGATGTTGTTTTCGAGTACCCGGAACTCCGCCTGCGGAAGGTTGGTGATCAGCTTGCCGCTGCGGTCCAGCACCGAGCAATGCAATACCACCAGGCGCGTATCGACCCGGATGACGCTGCCGTCGTCAGGCGGCAAGGGCCGTTGCGGCCCGGCCCAACTGACCGCACCCCCAGCGGCGAGTGCAGCCAGAACCTGTCTTCTGCTCAATCGGTAATTCATGCCTGGCTGACCCTATTCTAGCGCCGCGCTGCCGCCTGCCTCGTCAGGTTTTTCGCCGGGCGTCGGGTGTGGCGTAGTAGCCGTTGCGCGTCCGCACGGAATAGCGGCCGCCCGCCGCAGACACTTTGATGGACCGGAACGAACCGTCCAGATTCTGGTTCAGCGGTGAATAGCCGATGACATACTGGCTGCGAATGTCGTGAGCCACCTGTTTGGCAATCGTCTCCACCTCATCCACCTCACCGGGATAGAATACGGCTCCGCCGGAGGCCGACGTCAGGGCGTCCACCGCCCGCTTGGCCTGCCGCCAGTCCCGATCCTGCTTGTCCAGGATCCCAATTCCATAGATCACCACGTCGCTTCTGTGCGCCTTCTCTACCAGTTTCTCGAGACTCATGGTCACCGAGGCCGTGTCGTTCCCGTCTGTGACCATCAGGATGACCTTCTTGCCCTTCTTTCCGTTCTGCTTGACGTAGTCCATTGTCATGGAGACCGCGTCCCGCATGGCCGTCCCCCCGCGCGAGTCAATCCGCGCAAGTCCGGCCTCCATCTTCTTCAGGTCGTTGGTGAACTCCACATCGCGGTAGGCCTCGTCGTTAAAGTTGACGATCATCACTTCATCCTGGGGGTTGGACGCCTTGACCAACTCCAGGCTGGCCGCCTCCACCCGCTTCCGCTTGCCGGACATGGAGCCACTGTTGTCGATCACCAGCCCCATCGACACGGGAGTATCTTCGCGCCGGAACATCTTTACCGGCTGCTCCACCTTGTTTTCGTATACCTTGAACTGCGGCTGCGCCAGATTGGTGATCAGCCTGCCGCTGCCGTCCAGCACGGAGCAGTGGAGGACCACCAGGCGGGTGTCGACGCGAATCACGCTGCCGTCGTCCGGCGTCAATGGCGGCTGTTGCCGGCCCCAGGCGGCCCCAGCCAGGGCGGCCAGCGCGCCCCGTCTACTGAGTTGGTGCATAGTAACCCTGCCGGTGCAAAGCGCGAAGCGGCGGCAACCCGCGCGGCTGATTCAACTTCACCGTGACGCGGCGGTACTTGCCGTCTCTATTCTGGTTCTTCGACACATAACCCAAGACGTACTGATTGCGTAATTCGATACCGATTTTCGCTGCCACGTCCGGCAGCTCATTTAGATTATCGACGGGGAAGTGCCGTCCGCCCGTCATTTCGGCCAATTCGTTCAATAGCCCAGGTCCTGACAACTCCTCTGCCGTCCGGCCGCGAGTCCCGATAGCCTCGAAGATGCCGATGGCGTACATCTGTGCATCAGCCTCCTTCAACAGGTTGCGCACCTCGTTTTCCGTGTACCGGCTGGAGTTATCGCCGCCATCGGAGATGATGAGCAACGCCCGCCGCGGATTCCGGCTCTTCTTCAGGGTCTGCAGCGCCAGGTAGATGCCGTCGAGCAGCGCCGTCCGGCCTTTGGCGTTGGTGAACGTGAGCCGGCTTTGAATGTCCTCCGTGTTCTGCGTAAACGGCACCACCAGCGTGGGCCTGTCGTTAAACTGAACAAGGAAGAACTCATCCTCCGGATTGGCGGTCTTGAAAAACTGGGCGGCGGCCTGGCGGCTCTTGTTCAGCTTGCTGCCCATGGAGCCACTGGCGTCAAACACCAACCCTACCGACAGGGGCGCGTCAAAACTGGCGAAATAGGTCACTTCCTGCTCGGCTTTGTCTTCAAACAGGCGGAAGTTCTCCTTATCCATCCCGGTGACGAACTGGTTCAAGGGCGTGGTGACCGTGACAGGGATGAGCACCTGATTGGTGTCGATCCGCAGGTTCGGGACAATCCGCTCGCTGTCCGGCACTTCGGCGCCCGGCTTGGGGCGGGGCGTGATGGTAGGGCGTGCTTCCTGCGCCGGCGCCAGCCCGCCGGTGCCGGATGCCAGATTCAAGAGGCAGAAAACAAATATGTTACGTCGCATAGACCAGATCCGTTTCCGCTCCCGGCAATTCAATTCCATTATGCGCCATTTCTTGCCCCGTGCTGCGGCGGTGTAAGTTCTCACGCCCGGCACTAAGCGGCCATAAACCTTCCGCGCTGTCCAGCCGATACGAAGAGAAGGAGTTTGGAATACTACATGGCCCAGGACATGGTGAGCTTACGGGATAGTCTGAACGCTCTGGAACGTCAGGAGGCGTTGTTCCAGAAGGCAATCACGTGCCAACTGGCTGCTCTTTCCGGCGTGGAGGAGCACATCTTTCAGCAGTGTGCCGCCAAGCTGGGTGAGCCGCCGCTGACCCTCCAGGTTGAGCGCCAGCGTCTGAAACAGGCGCCGGACCTGGAGGCGCTGGACAGCGCCCGTGTTGCTCTGGATGGGTCCCTGCGCCTGGCTTCGGACCGCATTCAGCGCGAGTTGGCGGGCCGGGTGGAGTTGACGGATGTCTTGAAGATTCTGGAACAGACCACCCTCTCCATGGCGAGGCGGGACGACGCCTGTGAGAGCCGGTTTGCCGGCGTCAAGGAGGGGCTGGTGACAGCGGCCGCTCTCGACAACGTCGGGGCGCTGCGGGCGCTGATCCGCCACCAGGTGAGCGAGTTGGGCCGGCTGGTGGACGAAATGCAGAAGGAGAACCGGCACCTGCTGAAGGAACTCGATCACGAGATGACCCACTACCGGCAGAGGCTCACCGAAGCGGAGGAGATGGCCAGCAAGGACATTCTCACCGGTTTGGCGAATCGCCGCGTGTTGGAGCGGAGAGTCCAGGCCCTGATCAACGGGGGCGGGCCGTTTTGCCTGCTGATCATGGATCTGGAGCGGTTCAAGATGATCAATGATCGTTTTGGCCACCTGGCCGGCGACGAACTCCTGCGGGCGTTTGCCGCACGGCTCAAGAACAGCATGAGGGCGGATGACATCTCGGCCCGTTGGGGGGGTGATGAGTTCGTGGTGCTCCTCCCGTGCGGCATTAACGACGCAATCAAGAAATCGCAGTCGCTGGAGCAGCAACTCCGCGGCGAATACGTCCTCAAGATGGATCCGCGGCCGGTGCGCGTCAACCTCGGAGTCACGATGGGAGCCGCCGAATACAAGCCAGGGGAGACGGCGGACCAGTTGCTCGCCCGGGCCGACTGTGCCCTCTATGCCCACAAAGAACGCCGCTCGGGCTAGCTTTGAGGCGACGGTGTTCTGCTAGGATCGGGGTGGGTGATTTCCATCTGTGCGGCCGTTTAGAGAAAAATCAGTATTGATTACCGGCGCGGGGCGCGGGATAGGAAAGCGGTTGGCCCTCGGCTTTGCGCACGCTGGTGCGCGGGTCGGGCTGTTGGCCCGCAGCAAAGCGGAGTTGGATCTTGCCAATCTGGAGATTGAGCACGCCGGCGGCACAGCCATGCGGCTGCGCGCCGATGTCCGCGACTACGAGCAGGTCTGCGCAGCAGTGGACAAACAGGCCGTCCAGTACGGCCCTGTGCAGATGCTGCTCTGTGCTCATGGCGCGCTGGGCCAGATCGGCCCGCTGGCGCAGGCCGAACCGACGACTTGGAACGAGGCGGTCACGACGAATCTGCTGGGCGTGATGCATCTCTGCCGCGCGGTTTTGCCGGCGATGGTGGAGCGGCGTGCCGGCAAGATCGTGCTTCTGGTGGGCCCTGGCTCGGATGGCCCCAGACCGTTTCTGAGCGGATACAGCGCTACGCAGGCCGCCTTGGTCCGGCTGGCCGAGACGCTGGCGGAGGAGGTCCGCGACTCCAACATTCAGGTCAACTGCATGAATCCCGGCCTGACCTATACCAGCATCACCGATGAGATTCTCAGTGCCGGCGGGCGGGCCGGGTGGAAGGAAACGCAAGAGGCCTCACAAGTGAGGACTTCCGGTGGCGTCGCACCGGACCGGCAGATTCACCTGGCCCAGTTTCTCTGCTCAGACCGCTCCAACCACATCAGCGGCAAACTCATCTCGGTATCAGATGACATCCGCCGCCTGGAACACGCAAACGCCCACCGTGAGCTCTTTACACTCCGGCGGCTACAGAAGATCTGAGACTCGGCCTGTGCGGGCGATCGGGATACTGGTTGGGTTGTGGGGCGCGGTTGCATTCGGCGCCGAGATTCATATTGCATTCCCGGCCGTGCACCGTCTGCTGGCCGATCAGGTCGTCACGCAGGACGGACGCCGGTATGTCAGCGGCAATGTCTCCCGGCACTGCGACTACGCCTATCTGGAAAACCCCAGAGTGAGTCAGTGGCACGGCCGGCTCATGATCAAGGCGCGGTTCTCGGGCCGTAAGGCGATTGACGTCCTGGGACGCTGTGCCGGATTCGGCGACCAGATTGACTTGACCATTGCCGGCACTCCGGTGATCCAACGTGGAGTCCTGACGTTGACGGAGATACAGGTGGACACCGGGGGCAAGAGTTCCCTGTACGCGAGACTCGTCAGCGCTGCCCTGCGCGGGAGCTTTCAGAAGCAGTTCAGCATTGACATCGTTGGGCGGGCCCGCCAGCTCCTGGAGCAGAAGGACCCGAAGGCCGGGCTGGTGCGAGAGGTCTCCAATGTCGAGTTCCGGCAGGTGAGAGTTGGCCCCAACACGATCATCCTGGATGTGGAGTTCATCCTCGCCGTTCGATGACGCAGGCGGCGCGGTCCACCCGGCACAAGCCCCGTCCCAAGGCTGACTGTGCGGACCGGCTCCCCCGGCAGGGATATTTTCCGTTTCGCGCCGGCGCTGCGTCCCTGGCAGGTTCCGGCTCCCACCCCGGAGCACTGCGAAACCTGTGTTAGTGCCGGAAGTGACGGACACCGGTGAACACCATCGCCACGCCGAGCCGGTTGGCGGCGGCGATCACGTCTGCGTCCTTGACCGAGCCGCCGGGCTGTACAATGGCGGTGGCGCCATGAGCAACGGCGCTCTCCAGTCCGTCCGGGAACGGGAAGAACGCGTCGGACGCCACAGCGCAGCCGGGTAGCGGCAGGACTGACTTGGTGGCTCCGATCTCGACCGAAAACACGCGGCTCATCTGCCCGGCCCCGGAACTGAGCAACTGCCCGGCCCGCGCGTAGACAATGGCGTTGGACTTCACGTGCTTGACCACCTTCCAGCCGAACTCCAGCGCAGCCCACTCTTCGGCCGTGGGCGGGCGCAAGGTGACCACGCGCGCGGTGGCGCGGTCGAACGTTTCCAGATCCGCGGTCTGGGCGAGGAAGCCACCTGTGATGGACTTCACCACAGGCTCGTTGGCCGTCTTGCCGGCAACGGTGACGAGCCGCAGGTTCTTCTTGGCCGCCAGGATCGCCAGTGACTTGTCGCTGAATGCCGGCGCGGCAATGGCTTCCACGAAGAGCTTGGAGACCTCCAGCGCGGTGTCCTCATCCACCTCGCGGTTGAACGCCAGCACGCCGCCAAATGCGGAAACGGGATCGGCCTCGAATGCCTTCCGGTAGGCTTCGGCCAGGGTGGTCTGCTCGGCGCAGCCACACGGATTGGTGTGCTTGATGATGGCGGCGGCAGGACCCGAAAACTCGCAGATCAGCTGCCAGGCGGCGTCGAGGTCCACCAGGTTGTTGTAGGAGAGTTCCTTGCCGTGGAGTTGCGTGCAGCCTGCGATGCCCAGCGTTCCACAGGCATAAAGTGCGGCGGACTGATGAGGATTCTCGCCGTAGCGCAGCTCCTGGCGGCGGGGCACGTGGAGATTCAGAACCGGCGGCAAAGCAGCGGGCGTGTCGCTGAAAGCGTCGTCCACCACCTCGATGGAGGCCAGCCTCGCGGTGATGGCGGCATCATACTTCGCCGTCGTGGCGAACGCCTTCCGGGCCAGATCCCAGTGCGTCTTCTTCGAGAGTGCGCCGCCGTTGGCGTCGAGTTCGGCGAGAATGGCGGGGTAATCGGCTGCAGCCGTCACGACGGCGACATCGCCGAAGTTCTTGGCGGCGGCGCGGATCATGGTGGGCCCCCCGATGTCGATGTTTTCGATGAGTTCGTCGATGGGCGCGTCCTGCCGGGCCGCCACTTTCTCGAACTCATAGAGATTGACCACCACCATGTCAATGGTGGGAATGCCGTGCTCGGCCAGCGCGGCCATGTGCTCCGGAAGGTCGCGGCGCGCCAGCACGCCGGCGGCTATGCGCGGATGGATGGTCTTCACTCGACCATCCAGCATCTCCGGAAATCCTGTCACTTCGCTGACGTCTCTCACCGCCAGGCCGCCGTCGCGCAACGCGCGCGCCGTGCCGCCGGTGGAGATCAACTCGCAACCCAGCGCGGCGAGGCCGCGGGCGAAATCCAGAAGACCGGTCTTGTCGGTGACGCTGAGGAGGGCTCGTTTGACTGCTGGCATAAACCCACATTCTCCCACCATCGGCTCGGTTGTTACCATAGTCTGGTGGCCTACAAAATCACCCTCATCCCCGGAGACGGCATCGGTCCGGAGGTTGCCGACGCAACCGTCCGCGCGCTGGAGGCGACAGGGGTCGCCATTGAATGGGAACTCGCCGAGCTCTCGGCCAGCATCATTGAGAAGGCCGGCACAAGCCTGCCTCCGCACGTTTTGGAGTCGCTGGAAAGGACCGGCGTGGGCTTGAAGGGGCCGGTGACAACACCCATTGCGGGCGGCTTCAAGAGCGTGAACGTGGCCATTCGCAAACAGCTCGATCTGTTCGCCAACGTGAGGCCCATCTTCACACTGCCGGGCTTGAAGACCCGCTTCCAGGACGTCAACATCAACATGGTGATCTTCCGCGAAAACACCGAAGATCTCTACTCGGGCCTGGAGCACGAAGTGGTGAAGGACGTGGTGGAGAGCATCAAAATCATCACGCGCTACGCCTCCATGCGGATCGCCAACTATGCCTTTGCCTACTCACGGAAGAATGGGCGGCGCAAGGTGACCGCCATCCACAAAGCCAACATCATGAAGCTGTCGGACGGCCTGTTCATCCGCTGCTGCCGGGAGGTGGCTGCGAATTATCCGGAGATCGCCTACAACGAGATGATCGTGGACAACGCGTCCATGCAGTTGGTGATGAGGCCGGAGACGTTCGATGTCCTGTTGCTGCCGAACCTTTACGGCGACATCGTCTCCGACCTGGCGGCCGGGCTGGTGGGCGGTCTCGGCGTGGTGCCGGGAGCCAACATGGGCGAGAAACAGGCTGTGTTTGAGGCTGTGCACGGCTCGGCGCCGGACATCGCCGGCATGGGCGTCGCGAACCCAACGGCCCTGATGTCCTCGGCCATCCTGATGCTGCGCTACTTGGGCGAAAGCGCGGCGGCGGACCGGCTCCAGGCGGCGCTGGCCCAGACGTTCCGCGAAGGCAAGTGCCTGACCCGCGACATCGGTGGCACGGCGGGCACGCGCGAATTCACGGACGCGGTCATCGGCAATCTGGCATGACTGCTGGCCCGCGGAAGTTGATTGAATTCGAAAATGTCACCGTCCATCGCGAGGGGCGGCCAGCCCTGCGCGAAGTGACCTTTTCCATTGAAGAGGGCCAGCATACGGCACTGTTGGGCCCCAACGGCAGCGGCAAGTCCACGTTGATCCACGCCATCACGCGCGAGTGTTATCCTCGCTACGCGCCGCCCCGGTGCACGCTGCGCATCTGGGGCCAGGAGCGGTGGCGGCTGTTTGACCTGCGCGCGCTGTTCGGCATCGTCACCAATGACCTGGTGGAGAAGTGCGTGAAGCCTTACCCCGCGCTGGAGACGGCGCTCAGCGGGTTCTTCGGCAGCATCGGCATCTGGCCGAATCACATCGTCACGCCGGACATGGAAGCGCGGGCGCGGCAGGCGCTGGAGTTCTTCGACATGGGCCATTTGGCCGAGCGCCCCATGACCGAGATGTCCAGCGGCGAGGTGCGGAGGGCCGTGTTTGCGCGAGCGCTGGTGCACGACCCCAAGGCGCTGATCCTGGATGAGCCCACCAACAGCCTGGACGTGCGGGCGCAGCGCGAAGTGCGGGATGCGATGCGCAAGCTGGCGGCGAACGGCGTAACCGTGATCCTGGTCACGCATCATCTGCCGGACATCATTCCGGAGATCGGGCGGATCATCACTCTGAAAGAAGGCCGCTTGTTTCACGACGGACCCAAGGAGCAGGCGCTGAGCCCGGCATCGCTGAGCGAGCTATTCGGGGTGGACGTGCGGGTGGCCGAATCCGGTGGTTACTACCACATGTGGTAGCGGCGGCTACATGCCACTGGCTTCCAGCAGAACCTGCTGCAGCAGCAGATCCTCATCAAGAGTGACGTTCAGCGGCTGGTTGGTGGTGATCGAGCGGTAGAGTTCGGCGAAATCGCCTTCGTAACGCCGGAAGGGTGGCAGTTCCACCTTCACACGATCAATCTCCAGCACCGGCGGCTCAATGGGGCGCAGGACCGCGGTGCCCTTCGTGCCGAAGACTTCCAGTGCGCGATAGGCATTGGCGTTGGGCTGGAGCACGGACGAGGTGACGATAGCGAGCGCCCGTGGATACTCCAGCACGGCGACGGTGTTGTCCTTGAGCGTGTCGTTGAACTGGCCGTGCGTGCGGAGCGTGGACTGAATGCGCGACGGCTTGCCCATGAGCCGCACGATGGGGTCCAGCAGATGACAGCCCTGCTCGAACATCTGGCCACCAGGAAAGAGGTTCCACTGCTTGCGGGATTCGGCGTCGATCAACGTATTCATGGTGCCGCGCACAAGATAGATGTCGCCGAGTGCGCCGCTGCGCGCGGTTTCAAGCAGGCGATGAATGCCGGTGTGGTGCCGCCACATGTAGCCGAGTTGCATGAGGCGGTTGGCGCGCCGCGCCGCGGCGGCGAGCGCCCGCATGCCCGCCATGTTGTCCGACGGAGGCTTCTCCAGATGGACGTGTTTGCCAGCATTCAGCGCATCGAGGCCATCTTTTTCGTGACGCGGGACTTCTGACTCCACGACGACGAGTTCGATGGCCGGGTTCGAGAGAATCTCTTCGCGGCGGATGACGGGCACACCTGACGGCGCGAAACTGGCGCGGAGCTGCGCGCTGTCCTCCGCCAGGCCGAGCAGCCGGAAGCGCGGATCGGCGCGAACGAGGTCAAACTTTGCGCGGGCGTGGGAGTGGGCGACGCCGAGAAAGGCAACGCCAACGGTGCGGGCGGGCGGCTGCAGCAGAGCCGCGAGGACGGAGCGGCGGGAAAAGTCAGGCACGCTGTAATTGTAAACTGAGGAGCTATGGACGCCAAAATCGCCACGATCAGCCGGCTGGGGGAAGCGCTAGTGAATTCGCCAATTCACTCACGGGACGCGGACCCCGAACATCCCAGCCTGTTCGTGCGCGATAGCGAGTACGTCCCCCTGCACATCACCGTGGACGTGGAGCGTGCGCGGGCCGGCAACATTCTGTTCGAAAAGGCCGGACCGCGGGAGAAGCTCTTCTTCGAACCCTCCAAGACAAGCGCGGCCGTGGTGACCTGCGGCGGATTGTGTCCTGGCCTGAACAACGTCATCCGGTCTCTGGTGCTGGACCTGCATTACGCGTACGGAATTCGGGGTGTGCTCGGGATCCGGTACGGCTACCACGGCATGAATCCGGCCCACGGGTTCCCGCCAGTGGAGCTTGGCCCGGAGCTGGTCAGCGACATTCATGAGATCGGGGGCACTGTCATTGGCACATCCCGCGGCCCGGAAGACCCCAAGGTGATGCTGGAGTTCTTGAAGGCCCACGGCATAGGGATCCTGTTCCCGGTGGGCGGTGACGGCACCCAGCGCGGCGCGCTGGCCATCCATGAAGAAGCCCAGCGGCAGGGCTATCAGCTGGCTGTGGTAGGCGTGCCGAAGACGATCGATAATGACATCCAATACGTGTCCCGCACCTTTGGCTACACAACCTCGGTGGATGCCGCCCGGGGCGTGATCGACGTGGCGCACACCGAGGCGCGCGCGGTGCTGAATGGAGTGGGGCTGGTGAAGCTGATGGGACGCGATTCCGGTTTCATCGCTGCTGGCGCGTCGCTGGCCAGCGGCGAGGTGAACTACTGCCTGATCCCGGAACAGGAGTTTGAGGTGGATGGGGACCATGGGCTTCTGGCGGAGTTGCGGCGGCGGTTGGAGCGGAAGCGCCATGCGGTGATCGTTGTAGCGGAAGGCGCCGGCCAGCATCTGCTCGCCAATGACTGCTCAAACGTGGACGCCTCCGGCAACATCCGCAAGGCAGACATCGGACTCTACCTGAAGGAGCGGATCGGTGCGCATTTCAAGCAGGCGGGCCAACCGGTGAACGTGCGTTACATTGATCCCAGCTACGCCATCCGCGGGCTTTCCGCTAACACGGAGGACGCGATTCTGTGCGACATGTTGGCTCGGAATGCGGCACACGCGGGGATGGCCGGGTGCACGGGGTTGATCATTGGCCTCATCCACAATCGAATGGTGCATGTGCCGGCAACCATGGCGACGGAAGGACGGAAAAAAGTGGAGTTGAACGGCGTTCTTTGGAAGGCAGTGCTGGCCGGCACGGGCCAGCCAGCACTGTGGAGGTAGGCGTTAGCGGTTGACGGCGGACTTGGCGCGGGTCTTCCAAACAAAGACGACGAGCGCGAAGGCGCCAAGGGCGAATAGCGTATCGCCCGGGACGCGGAGCCAGCGCAGGTTCTGCATGAGCGGCGTCTGGAGAAACTCGGAGGAGCGGGCGTACCAGTAGCCGTGTTCCACGCTGGCGTAGGTCTGCAGCAGACCGACGGGCAGCAGGCTTCCCACGCACATGGCGAATAGGCCGATATTCATGGACCAGAAGGCGAACTTCATCCACTTTTCGCTCCATTCGCCATCGGTCATGGCGCGCAGGCAGACGAGCATCAGACCGATGCCGAGCATGCCGTAGACGCCGAACAGCGCGGCATGGCCGTGCAGCGGCGTAGTGTTGAGACCCTGCATGTAATACAGGGCGATGGGCGGATTGATCATGAAGCCGAACAACCCGGCGCCCACCATGTTCCAGAAGGCGACGGCCACGAAGTAGTTGACCGGCCACTTGTAGCGGAGGGCCCACTGGGTGGCGCGTCCGCGCCGGAGGTCGTCGAGGGCGGCGAAGGCGACCAGCACCAGCGGCACTACTTCCAGCGCGCTGAACACGGAGCCCCATGCCAGGGCCACCGTGGGCGTGCCGGAGAAGTACAGGTGGTGGCAGGTGCCGATGATGCCGCCAGCCAGATAGATGGTGGCCGAGAGCAGCGCGGCCTTGGCCGCCAGGCCGGGGCGGATGAGGCCCAGACGCGTGAAGAAAAAGGCGATGACCGTGGTGGCGAAGACCTCAAAGAAGCCCTCCACCCAGAGATGGACCACCCACCAGCGCCAGTATTCGACGATGGAGAGGTGCGTGTGCTGGCCCCACGTCAGGCCTGCGCCGTAGAAGAGGCCAATAGCGGCGCTGGAGATGAGGAAGAGCCACAGCAACTGGCGCTGATCCCCGGCGGTCTTCAAGGCCGGCCAGACGCTGCGGACGACCAGCGCCAGCCAGATGAGCAGGCCGGCGAAGAGGAAGATCTGCCAGGCACGGCCCAATTCGACATATTCGTAGCCCTGGTGGCCCCAGTAGAAGGACTGTGCATCGGTGAGGCGGTTCTGCACGCTAAGCCATTCGCCAGTCAGCGAGCCCGCCACGATGACGAGCAGCGCGCCGAACAGGACATTGACGCCCAGGCGCTGGAACTTGGGTTCCTTGCCGCTCACCAGCGGGCCGATGTAGAGCCCGGCGGCTAGCCAGGCTGTGGCGATCCAGAAGATGCCAATCTGTACGTGCCAGGTGCGCGTGACGCTGTAGGGCAGCCACTTGGAGAGCGGGATGCCGTAGAAGCCGTCGCCCTCCACGCCGTAGTGAGCCGTAACGATACCCATGATCATCTGCACCAGAATCAGGGCGGCGACGATCCAGAAGTACTTCAGCGTGGCGATCTGCGAAGCAGTGGAGCGCCAGCCCGCCAGCGGATCGATCTTCGGCAGTTCGCCGAGTGGCTCGTGCTTCTGAGCGGCATACCACCAGACCAGGGCAGAGATGCCGGCCAGCAGCATAATGATGCTGACGCCGGTCCACATGACGCTCTCGCCGCTCGGCCGGTTGCCCACCAGCGGCTCGTGCGGCCAGTTGTGGGTGTAGCTGATGGTGTCACCTACGCGATTCGTTGAGGCGGCCCAGGAGGACCACCAGAAGAAGGCCGCCATCTTGCGGGCGCGCTCGGGATCAGGCACGGCGCCGGAAGGAATTGCGAAGGCCGTGTTGCCCCTCGCGAAGAGATCAATGTAGTACGCGGTGTTGGCTGCCATGGCCTCGGCGCGGACGGGATCGATGCGAATGGTGCCGGTGGCGGCGTCATAAGTATTGACGCGGAAGATGCCCTCCACCCGGCCGCGCAACCGGCCCTGCTGTTCGGCATCGAGCTGGGCGTACGGGCGGCCGGCTTCGGCCTGCGCCCACTTATCGAGTACGAAGACCAGTTCCTTGTGGAGCGATTCGGCGGTCCAGTCCGGCGCGACATAGCTGCCGTGGCCCCAGACGGAGCCCACCTGCATGCCGCCCATGGACTGCCAGACATTCTGCCCATCGGCGATATCGCCGGGGCCTATTACGGTCCTGCCATCAGTTGTGACCACGCGATCGGGAAGCGGCGGCGCCTCCTGATAGATGC